>DCBA01000083.1 GCA_002313255.1 Gammaproteobacteria bacterium UBA1119
GTTGATGCTCCGCCGCCAGTCACCTTTGGGATCGTGGTCTTGTTCAAGTTCATTGATAGGTGTGTCCTCGGGGGCACCAACCATCGGACTGGCACCGACGCACCAGCCTTCAACAACCACCCGTTTAACGGGCCCATCGATACGGCGGCTACCCACCCGTTCGTCCCTAGCCTTATCAAATACGGGAACCTCGGTCGAACCGCCATCTGTCAGCACGTCTATTGTCTTGAGTAATGCTTCAATCTCGTGGGTACCCGGGGGCCCGCGGGTACCCATCAACGGGTGCACCTCCTTCGCCAACCGGCCACGCTCATTAGCCGGCAAATAAAAGTCGTCAATACCCAGTATGGCAACCTTCTCGCCGGCATACGCGAACGCGGACGCGATTAGTCGACCGAGCGTGCTCTTGCCCGCGCCCTGGGCTCCGCCGATTCCAATTCGCCGAAAATCCTTTTCGATCCAATAGTCGACCAACAAAGCAGCAAGTTGACGAAAGTCTCGCGGGGGCCCGGGGTCCAAGTGTCGATAACAGTCGAGACCCCATTGCGTGATCTGGTAACCATCAACTTCTTCCAGCACGTTCAAAGCACCACGCCCCAAATGCAATGAGACATGTGCCCTCCACCTGAACCAACCGTAACCTTTGAATGCCGATTATCCATTGAGGACTTTAGGCTACGCATCGACTCGACGATAGGGAGGCAGGGACTCAATGATCGAGCGGCCATAGGCACGGGTTAAGAGTCTCCGGTCCAATATTGTAATCCGCCCACCGTCTTCTTCATGCCTTATGAGCCGGCCACAGGCCTGTATCAACTTGAGGGTCGCATCGGGCACAGACACTTCAACAAAGGGGTTACGTCCTTCGGACACTAGCCATTCGGCAAACGCCTGGTCGATGGGATCGTCAGGCACAGAAAAGGGAAGCTTTGCAATAATCACGTGCCGACAATAGTCGTCGGGAAGATCGACGCCTTCGGCAAAACTCGCGAGGCCGAATAGATAACTGGGTCCACCTTCATCGATCTTCTCTTTGTGCTCGGTCAAGAGTTTCTGTTTGGATCCTTGTCCCTGAATATGACAATTGTTAAGGACAGACGTCCCCAACGCATCGATAACCGCTTGCATCTGACGCCACGAGGTAAACAGGACGAGGGCGCTGATCTCTGATTCCAGCAACTGCGGCATCAGTTGCCCCAGCTCTTCCGTATGAAGCACGACATCGCGTGGATCGGAGTCCATGTGGGGAATCGCAAGCGTCGCGATTCGGCCAAATTCGAACGGGCTTTCGATACGCCGATTTCGAACGTCGGTACCTAGACCAACTTGCTCAAGAAAACGCTCGAAGCTACCCAACGTACATAAAGTCGCCGAAGTTAAGACGGCAGCGTGGCACTTTTGCCAGAGAATCTCTCTTAATATTCCGCCTGGATCCAATGGCGCCGATAAGCACTCCAAATCTAGCCCTGCATCAGTCTCCTGACGAAACACCCAACGCGCGTGCAACGGATTGCCTAACTCAGCTCCAGCGTAGTCTGAAAACAGGCTGTGTGTTTGCAACGCCCGGTTGACATGAAACCCGACGATCGGAAGCCATTCCTCTGCTTGCTCTGTGTTTTTCCAGTTCCGACTCCCGTCCATAACTTCCTGCAAATGCGTATGGCCAGCATCAAGTAGATCGCCAAGATCAAGAAAGTATCGAGACAGCGGTTCGCTCAATTCAACAATTGATTCGGGTATGCGGCCTAGAGGAAACCGGAACAGTGCCTTCCGATCGTTTTGTGTGGAAAACGAAAGACTCGCGATCAACTGCTCCAATTCAGTCAGCAGGCCCGCTACCACTGGCATATCCACCGCAAGTTTTTGGGCAATCGCAAGCATTTCAGGCGGTCGACCGAAATGCTGTGTCATCGTTCCCAGCGTCGTATTTAACTGTTCGAGCCAACGGCCCGTTGCGCCCACCCGGGCCGACAATGTGAAATGTTGTTGCGTTTTTTGCGGGAGATGATGTGCTTCGTCGAGCACCAGGATCGTCTCGTCCGGCTGCGGAAGAATCACGCCGCCCCCGAGGTTCAAATCGGCCAGCACCAAATCATGGTTGGCCACGATTATGTCCGCGTCGTCAATTTCACCCCTCGCTCGGAAAAACGGACAACTCTGAAAGTAGTCGCAACGATTGTTCGCACACCCACGGTGATCCGTCGTTAAACGGCCCCAACTCTCTGGATCAATCGGACCCACCCACGACTCCAACTCACCATCCCAGTTTCCCCGTTCAAACTTTGTTGCCATTGCCTCATAGATCTTTACGTCACTCGATCGAGGTTCCTCGAACAATGGAATTACCATACTCACATCCGTATCCAACGCTTCGTTAAGCCTTTTCAAGCAAACGTATCGACTTCTCCCCTTAGCGAGGACGTAACTGAAATCTAACGTCGTGTGAGCGGCAAGATCCGGTAGATCCTTTAGTAGTATTTGTTCCTGCAACGCGATGGTCGCCGTTGAGATAACAATTTTCTTACCTTCCGCTTGCGCCACCGGGATTACGGCTAGGCAGTACGCAGCGGTTTTACCCGTTCCTGTGCCCGCCTCGATCACGCAAATTCGACCACCGTCGTCGGTGATTCCTGTGG
>DCBA01000128.1 GCA_002313255.1 Gammaproteobacteria bacterium UBA1119
GCGCATCATGAGAAAGGCGAATCGGCCACAAATCCGCCGGGCACCTCTAGCTCCGACGCTAGGCAAGCTCGCGCCGCGCAAGCACGTGCTATGCGAGCTAGCACGGAAGCTTGTTGGATCAAATCCAACACGAGGCAACTTGGCGATTGGGAGTTCAATGGTGAATGGTCCAACCCCCAAGGTGTACGCACCCGTTTCAACGGGGAAATGACGCTTACCCAGAAGTCCCCGGGTACGTTTCAAGCCAAAGGTAAATATTTATCTAACGGTAACGAATTTGAAAATGTTTGGGGTGTTAAAGACGGAAAGTACGCAATGAATGACAATCCGTTCACCGTCGCGCACTGTTCAGAGCTCGAGAACGGCAATTTCTTTCTCGTCCAGCAGTGGACGGGTCAAAATGGCGAATTTGAGTGGAAAGCATTCTTTTCAGCAGATTTTGTTACTCAAGTGAACCAGTTCAGGCCCTTAAGTACCGAGGAACACAATGAAGCACCTTATGCTCCATTTCTCACGCGGTGGGATACACGGGTCAAGTGATCGGCTAGGCGCTGTGGCTTGGACTGAGAATGATCTTACGTATTACAAAATGGCTGCTCAGGTTCGTGGCCGTCCTGGTGGGCGGTCTCCTGGTCTATGCCTTTGCGGTGCCAAGGCCGCCCGATACGACTGATCCGGCGATATTTCTGCAAAACGGTAGATCAGTGAACTACTGTGACCTGCCCGAGCTCGACGGTTCAGGAAAATCCGCTGATGACATTCCCAAGGCGTATACCCCGGGGTGTAGCTACACAACCATACCGATGCCCATTTTGTCGACATGCACCGAACCACTCGCAGAAGGTGTCGTCGACATGAGAGGGCTCTGGCACGGGGTTTCAGGTCGGGTTGGTCATCTGGAGCGCATAGAGCAATGTGGGAATCGGGTTGTGGTGGCGGCGTATGGAACCATCCATGACTTTCGCGTTGATGGCACGTTGAAAAACGGCGCCAGAGACGTCGGAGCTGTATGCAACAACTTCAACACCGCAATTCACTTCGACGATGAAGGCGTCATGGTCTTCAGATTATTCGACCTCTTCGATACTGTATTCCGGGAAATGCGTGGTAAAGAGATGATCTTCACGTTCATAGACGGTATCGAAACCCGTACTCAGAGAATCTGCCACTACCCCGACCCCGACGAAAGCTAACGACGCCAGAGAAAAGGAGCGCGCGATGTCGAAAAAAATGGAATCTCCCGAGTTCATCACGCTCGATGAAGCGGCAGCGATGACCACCGGAACCCGGGTGACTTTTTTGCCCGGAATTCCTGCGATGTTTTCCGAGGCCCTCAAGAACATCTGTTTTGTGAAAGGCGTGCCGCTGATCAGGGTGCTGCATCCTCGCATGGGCGTCGACGCAGCCACGGGCGAGGATCGGCAGGCAACGCTCTACGAACTCACGGCACAGACGAGCTTACCCACGATGTTCCATGACGAGGAGCGGCCTCGGAGCGTCTGGATAGAGCAGCTCGCGCTGGCTGAACGAATTGGTGCAGCGGGTACCCCGACTCTGATTCCCGACAACTTCGAACTCCGTGCCGAGGTCTTCGGCTTGTGCGCCATCGTGCATGCGGAGGACGGTCTGGTCTGGAACATGAGAATTCTGGTCGACAGCCCGTTAGCGCAAAAGTACGGGTTCAGTGAGGAAGCGAGTGCCGCGGCCCCGGGTAAGATCGCCGAGACGATCACCGTGCTCGATCGGCGCCTCGAGGCTCAGGCGCAGCGCGGATCGAGTTATCTCGTTGGCGACGCGCTCACCGCCGCTGACATCTACTGGGCTACGCTCAGCATGAGCGTGCTTCCACCCCCGCCCGAGATCATGCCTTTGACCCACCAGAACCAAGGTATGTTTAAGTTCTTCGAGGCAAATTCCCTGGTGCCGGAGATTGCCGGGGCCCTCACGAAGCGGATCGAGAACCATCAGCGGTTCATTCTGAAGACCCATTGCGAAACCCCTGCGGTGCTCGGCGGCGACCCGCTGTGATCAGGATGGGGATCGCCACGCACGTGTCCCATGTGTTGGCAGCTCCGCCACCACCTAACACTGCTCCTATACCGGCCCATGCGTTTTCTCCAAGTATCTTTCGGGATGCATTTTGGTCACGGTTGATAATTCTTGGCATTGTGGTGATGATCAAAAAACGATCTCAACCCGTAAGAGACCGCTCGTCGCCTTGGTAGTCTGATCTACTCGGAAACTGCAAAGGCAAGCGGTTGATGAAAGAACAGACTTGCGACGTAACAACGAGGTCGGTTCTAGAGCCTGATCGAGAGCCTTATGACCACTGCCATCAAGAGATTCCCCCCTGACAAACCCGTTGCGAATATTGTCGAGGAGATTAAGCAGTCTGGCGTCGCCATCATCGAGAACTTGTTCACGTCGGATGCGATTGACAGCCTGTCCGCCAAGTTGAACCCGCGGCTTGAGGCACAAGAACCAGGAGGCGGCGAGTTTTTTGGCAACCGCAAGCGTTCGGTCGGTGGGTTATTCGGGCTAGGCCCTGAATTCAGCGAACATTTACTTGGGAACGAACGAGTTCTTGAGCTAGCAGATGCGATCTTACTGCCCGAATACCCGATGGCCGCGACAAGTACCCCTCCCGAGCCCTTGGGTTTTTTTGAGGTTCCCGACCCAACCATTGGCCCCAATTGTCATCACTACCGCATTAACGCCACCGTGGCGATGCAGGTATGTCGAGGTGGGCAAAATCAAACGTTACACCGCGATGAGTGGCGGTATCTTCCGTACATGCGACCGGATCCAGACGGACCGGAAGTGACGCTCGCTATTATGGTGGCTTGTAGCGATTTCACGGAAAAAAACGGCGCGACACGGTATGTTCCGGGTAGCCATCGTTGGGCTCGGGATCGACAACCTGAAGAAACGGAAGTGGTACAAGCCGTAATGCCCCGTGGTTCAGCGGCTTTTTGGCTGGGTACTATTTTTCACGGCCTGGGTGCGAGCGTCGACGACCAGCCGAGGACGGGGTTGATCTATTCCTTTGTGGTTGATCGATTCACCCAGGAAGAAAACCAGTTCACGGCCGTCCCTGCTGCAATAGCTGCCACGCTTCCTAAGCGCGCTCAACAGCTGATTGGTTACCGTTCAAGCAGCGCCCTGAACTTTATCGAGGGTCTGGATGACAACCATGTTCTATCGCTTTGATCCGAGTGTCGAGGCCCAAGAGTGATCGGTCGGCATGGTCTTGGAAGTCGAATTCGATAGCGTTAAGGGCCGCTCAGTGGTGATCAGCGGTGACACTAAAGCCTGGCCGCCACTGGGTGTCGCCGCTAAAGGTGCAGATGTACTTATCCACGAGGCGCAGAGCAACGCCATGATGATGGCGGCTTCTCTCATAACGAAACTAATGAATCCAAGAGGCGCTGCTCTCCTGGCTGATACGGTGACGTACCATACCGAACCCAGCGAAGCTGCAGACCTGGCACGGTCGGCAGGTGTGCAGATGCTAGTGCTGAGCCACCTTACGCAGGCGGGTATGCCAGGGTTCGCGGAGACCTTTACCAGAGGCGTTGAAGAGGGTGGCAAGCTCGACTGGCGTCTGGCCCAGGACGGGATGACGCTGGAGCTATCTGCTGGCGGAACTGATATTGGAGTGAATTGATGCGACGAAATACAAAAGCGTTAGCCGGTATCGCGCTCTCAGGCGTGCTGCTTACCGCCTGTGGCGGTGCTAATCAGCCGACAGAAGTTCAGCGCGCAGCACTTGCCAAGCCGCTGTTTGCAACCGAACACACGATTGTTGAGCGAACAACAGGGGATGAAACAGATCTAGATCAGTCGAACGGCGATAGGCCGGACGTCAACCCAGATCGCAATGCCTACTTCGGTGATCTGCACGTACACACAAGATATTCGTTTGACGCCTATGCCTTTGGCACGCTCGCCACACCTTATGACGCTTATCGCTTTGCAAAAGGCGAAGCCATTAAGCACCCAGCTGGTTTTGATATGCAGCTCAGCGTGCCACTGGATTTCTATGGTGTTACCGATCACGGCATGTTTATGGGCGTCGCCCCGGTTGCTGCGGATACGAGCAGCGATTTCTCTAAGTATCCGTTCGCCCAAGTTGTGCACGACTTGAATGCGCCAGACAATATGGGCCGCTTGAGCGCGCTGGATAGGATGCGCAGTTTTGGCCTGGGTCGAGCATTGGCCCTTGCGATTGTCGAGGGGGAGGTTGACCCCGATGAGCCGTTGTCCATTACTCGCAGCGCCTGGGCAGACACCATCGAAGCGGCGGATATGCACAACGACCCAGGTCGCTTTACGACATTCGTTGCCTACGAATACACAACCACATCGGACGATAATGGTAGCTTGCACCGCAATGTTGTCTTCAAAGGTAGCGATCGCGTACCTGAAGTGCCTTTTTCACGGATGCATTCGAGGGATCCTGAAGACTTATGGGACTGGATGGATACATTGCGCGAAGCCGGTGTGGAATCACTGGCCATACCGCACAACTCCAACAAGTCTAATGGTCATATGTTCAAGCTGGAGGATTGGGCAGGTGATCCCATCGATGATGAATACGCTGTAAAGCGCATCCGCAATGAACCGCTGGTAGAAATCACTCAGATCAAGGGCACGTCTGAAACCCATCCTGCTTTGTCCAGCCGCGATGAGTGGGCAGACTTCGAGTTAGTGAGCACTCGAGGGGTGGGGATGGGGAAGCCTATGCCCAGTAAACCGGAAGGTAGTTATGTGCGTGAAGCGTGGCGACACGGTCTGGCGCTAGAAGCCCAAGGCATTACCAACCCCTTTGCGTTTGGAGTGATTGGTTCCAGTGATACGCACACGGGGGCTGCGCAAAATGACGAATCTAACTTTTCCTCTAAGCTAGGCATCTTGTCTGCGGATGCGCAGCTACGTGGTTCGGTTCCGTTGGGTCTTGTTGAGAACATTTTGGTGAACATTCTCCCTGGCCAGGAGGTGGTGGAAGTGGACGGCAAGAGCTTTATGGGTGGTCAGCAAAACGAATTTGGCGCATCAGGCCTCGCTGCAGTGTGGGCTGAAGAAAACACCCGCGAAGCGATTTACGCCGCCTTCCGCCGCAAAGAAACCTTCGCTACCTCTGGCCCTCGCATACGGCTGCGATTTTTTGCAGGCTACGGTTTACCAGATAACTTACTGGAAACTGAGGGTGGTGTGGCGCGAGCCTATACTAATGGCGTCACCATGGGCGCGGATCTTGCTCCCAACATGGCGGATGGAACAACTGAAGGAGAAAGGGCGCCCCAATTCGCCGTGTGGGCACTGGCAGATGCCGATGGCGCGCCGCTGCAGCGACTTCAAATAGTCAAAGGCTGGATTGACGCATCAGGTGAAACCCATGAAAAGGTGATCGACGTGGCTTGCGCTGGTGGTGTTGCAGTAGACCGCAGCACCAACCGTTGCCCGGATAACGGCGCCACAGTGAATTTGAGCGATTGCAGTACAAGGGCCAATACTGGTGCTGCCCAGTTGCGCACGGTTTGGACTGATCCGGACTTTGATGCGAACCAACGTGCGTTCTACTACGCGCGCGTGTTAGAAAACCCCACGTGCCGGTGGAACACTTGGGACGCGATCCATGCAGGCACCGAGCCTCGCTCTGATTTGGCACCTACCCTGCAAGAACGTGCCTGGTCTTCACCGATCCAGTACCTGCCTACCCCCGACACAGGGCACGCCCGATGAGCGGTTTACGCACTCGATACTATGCCTCGTCTTTTGTCTCGGCCAGTTCGTAAGAGATATCTCCTGATATTACGTTCACCATGGCGCGAATGTGTTCGATCGTAGTTCCGCAGCAGCCACCTATGATTTGGACACCTTGTTCGACCAGAGATCGACAGTGAAGGGCAAAGTCATTGGGTTTTATATAGTGATCGCCCGTTGCCTCTGCGTATCCCATCAGAGGGCCGGACCATCGTTCTTTTATCGCTTCGATTCCCGGACCCATCGCGTCAACCGCTGAGTGCATCATTCCCATAACCTGCGGTTCAAAGTCGGCCATGGCATCAATTAAAGGGCCAATGGGTTGAATTTTTCCAGGTACATGGCTGGCGTCTAGTACTTCAGGTGGCTCGACCAAATGCATATCCCAGGCGGCCAGAGTTTTCTCGGCTGTAAGGCAACAACTCATGCCAATCCATACAGGCAACCCGGTGCTTAATGCAGCCTCAGCGACCATACTGGCATGGGTAATATCAGCCATCATTTCTAGAATAATAAGATCAGCGCCGGCTGACGCTAGAGCCTCTGCCCATTCTCGGTAATTCGCGGCTTCTTCCTCGGGAGTCGGAATAAAACGTGGATCAGGGCTGAAGGAGCCTGGAATCCATGCCGTCATGAGGGACATCGAACCAGCGACTGCGACATCACGATCCGGGGCGACCTTATCAATTGCCTCGTAGGCTATTTTGACTGCTCTTGCTGTGATCTCAGCTGCTTCATCAGCGAGCCCTGCGCCAGCCAGAACATGCCGACAGGTGCCGAACGTGTTGGCTGTTATCACGTCCGCACCCGCTCGCAGGTACTCTTCATGAACTTTACGTACGGTGTCCGGGTGGGTTTTATTGGCAACGCCACACCAGGCAGCGTTATCCATTTTTGCACCCAATCGTTCTATTTCAGAGCCAATGGCGCCATCAAGAATGATGACTTCGTTATTATTCAGTCGATCTTCTAGAACCATCTTCTCCTCCAACGGTTGCTCGCGTTGAATTCGCTTGGGTTCACGCGGCATTGAATAAACGCCATATCAACTCGCCTCTGTCGTTTCCCGAGTCAAAGAGAACATTACCCCTTTACTTTACTCAGT
>DCBA01000119.1 GCA_002313255.1 Gammaproteobacteria bacterium UBA1119
TACGCACCTTTCGACAAGCACCTCTTACGTGACGCTCTGAAGGGCCTGCCACTCTTCCGGGTGTCCCAGGGCTATTGGTTCGCGCCACGACCTACCAATAAACCCCCATCGACCGGTAGAACCGCGCCCGTAATGTAACTGCCGCCACGACTCGAGAGGAACACGCACGCCGCCCCCATATCTTCGGGTTTACCGACTCGTCCGACCGTCGTCATACTCGATATTGCCGCTACACCTTCCTCCGTCGCGAGAAACCGATCCAACATGCCCGGAAAGGGTCCTGGCGCAAGAACATTGAAGGTTATGTTTCGCCCTCCTTTTCTGCCGCCTTTGTTACCTAACCGGCCCGCCCATTGCCGCGTCAGGTGTATCAATCCAGCCTTTCCGTGGCCGTACGCCCAATCGTTGTCGGATGTGATTCGAATTCCATCGACCGACGCGATATTGATCACCGACGCGTGTTCCCCACTATCACCTGCAAGAGTAAGCAACGGCAGACACTCTTTGGTTAAAGCAAAGGGTGCGCGCACATTGACCGCGTTCATCTGATCCCATTCTTCCATCGGAAAGTCTTCGAACTTATGTTGGAAGTTGCCAAGCGCCGCGTTGTTGACCAATACGTCAAGTTTTCCTTCTCGTTTTCGAAGCTGCTCGACAAGCCCACTAATATCGTCGTCTTTCGCCAGGTCAGCACGCAGGGCGATACATTCTCCGGAGCCTCCAGCATCGAGTTCCTTGGCAACCTCCGACAGATCGCTTCGTGATGCGATGTACACCCGCGCACCACCGGCTACGAATCCACCCGCGATGCCGCGGCCAATACCCCCGCCCCCGCCCGTTACGCACACGATCTTACCTTCGACGCTGAATATGTCCCTAAAGTCCATTGGGCTTCCTCTCTCTACGTTTTGCGCTTGTTTTTCATGATCGCTCTCGATTCAAGTGATTATCCACATCCTTTGACTCTATACGTCCCACCCGCTTTAAGATGCTACATGGGAGACCGAGAAGGTATCTCGCACATGAGCAATCACACGCGGACACTTTGAGCCGGTTCTGGGGTCAACCAGCCCATCGCCATTGGCAGGTATACCGACCAACTTTCTCCCTGGTCGTGGTTCTTCAATTAAATAGTACTGGTAGCGGTTAAACCGTGGGTAACGGCTGGAAACAGAATGCAACAAGAATTCTAGAAAAGACGGGTCGAAGCTATTTCAGCACCTTCGACTAGCGCCCTGAGTTTTGCCCAAACGACTTCTTCCGCAACGTCTCGCAAACCAGCTGCGGTATCGAATCCACAATCCGTTCCTGCAATTACGCGCCGAGGGTCTCCTACGGTTGCCACAATCGCTTCAATTCGGTCCGCCACCACTTCCGGGTGTTCAACGTAATTCGTGGTTGTGTCGATCACTCCAGCAATTATCAACATTTCGTCTGGAATGTTTTGCGAAGTCAGCAATCGATACTCGTGAGCATGTCTTGGGTTTGCCATAGACAGCATTAGAGCTCCAACGTTAGCCTTGATTAAGCTTGGGAGTATGCTTTTAAGTGGCACGTCGACGTCATGGGGCCCATTGTAGTTTCCCCAACAAACGTGCATCCGCACGAATTCCTTCGGTACGTCCGACAGTGCTCTCCCGATGGCGTCGATCACCATGTCAATGAACTCAATAAATTCTCGTTCACTACGCTCTCCAAAATAGGTATGTCTTTCCATCGCAAGATCGGGGCAATCGAGCTGCAGTACATGTCCGGCACGATAAATTGCGTCGTATTCCGTCTTCAGCGCCGTGGCTAGCGCATCTACATACGATTGCATGTCGCCATAGAAAGTGTCCTCCATCGCAGTCGCAACAATTCCCGGCGACGGGGCCGTCATAAATGTTTCTGTAAAAGGATTTCCTTCGTTATCCAAAAGAGACCCAAACTGCTCGAGTTCCAGATGCAGCGGTTTCTCGTTCGCGTAGATCACTTCGTCCACGGCTTGGGGTGCAGCGGTGAGGTCTACGCCGCTAAGGTAACCGGGGAGCTTTAATTCCATCCAGCTGGGGTATCGCAAAATGTCCTGAAACGGAGGGCGGCTACTACTCCCGCCAAAACCGGTCATCCGATGTTGTACGTAAGTAAAAAAGCTTTCCCGTGGCTGCTCTCCGTTATTTCCTATGTCTATCCCGACTTCAATTTGATTCTTAACGACGGTTTCTGTCGAAGAAACCACAGCGTCTTGAAGTTCTCGGTCATCAACTCGCTCTCCACGCGACAAAGCCACTTGGAGCTTTACGAGGAGATCATTCCGAGGCAGGCTTCCGGAATGAGTCGTAAGAAAACGGTCATTAGTTGTTTGCATTTACCGACTCCAGCACGTAGCTCGTTTTCGAATTTCTTACGCGTCTCGGTCGAGTTCTTCCGGTGGACGCACGAAAGGTTGCGGCACTTCCGCTTTCGACATGCCTGCGATTGCCGTGTATCCGTGGTGCTCTTCCTCGATATGTAAGGTACGTTCCGGGATATCGAATCTGGTACCCGCTACACATTCGTGTACCTTCCCCGAGGCCGGATCTTGAAAGCGAAATGTGCCTTCGGTTATGTAAATGTGCATGCCTACGTCGTGCCAGTGTATTGGCGTACCTCCGGATGGCGTTGCGTCAAACTTGGAACCGTAATAGCCATCCTTCTGGATCTCGTCGAACGCCTGTTGGTCTTCGTCGAAGTAGCCGTGTTGGACCACAATCGCCATGGGTTACTCCACTCAAATAGTATTTATCGAAACTACGAGTCGGCTAGGCGGCTGTCAATTTCCTATGATGCCATCTTCACCAAGGGCACGGACATTCCGTCATCGGTGCTGGAGGCAAAGTGATCTCGCCACTCCACTTGCGAAGAGAGCGACGTTCGTCGGGCGTGATGACAGCGTTGGGCCTTCAGATCGCTCGACTACAACTCGTATCAGGACCGGCCTGCGGCGGCGCCTTGATGATCGCTGGGGTCAGTGACGCGGTGACCGATCCCGAAACGTCTGCTACTGTGCCCGCATGTACAAACACCGTCTTGGACCCACCAAATTGAGTAGCCGAAAGTGCTGAATGAAGATCCGTTTGGGGACACGTTAAGTCTTGAGCAAAAGTACCTCTTTGATGCCTTCGGCTACCTGATCATTCCTAACGCACTAACGACATCTCAGATCGATCGCTTGAAATCCACCCTACGACGACCCGCAGAGCAATGGGATGCACCCGCGGACAAGTCAGAAGGACCTCTTCACTGGGACCCTATTTGGCGTGATCTGCTTGACCTACCGACACTCGCTCCGATTCTGGAAGCCTTGATCGGCGATCCCGGGTTATTGGACCGCAGAACGGCTAATGATGCCGCACGAGACCCTCTGCCCACCTATCGACTCGATCACATCAACATTCATACCGACCGCGGCAAAGATTTTTCGGGCGGCATGTTGCATGGTGGGCGTGGAACCAATGGCTCGTTCGGATATCGTGACGGGCATTTCCACAATGGACTTCTGGCCGTAACTTTCGAACTCTATGACACCCACCCAAACAATGGCGGATTCTGCTGTATTCCCGGAAGCCATAAATCCAACGTCAGCCTTCCCCATTCATGGCACGATCTGAGCAAAGGCGTCGTGGACGCCGTAAAGCGAATCGCGGCGGTTCCTGGCGATGCCATCATTTTTACTGAAGCGTTGACGCACGGCACCCTGCCATGGAACGTAGCCGCCAAACGGAACACCGTTTTCTACAAGTACTCACCTCACCACGCCAGTTGGACGGCGGATTACTTTGACCCTGACGATTTCAGACATTACGACGATATGAATGACAGAAAGTTATCGCTTCTGGAGCCACCGAATGCCCGCTATAAAGGACGTCAATCAAGGCCTCGGCGGACTGAGGAGGAACCCGCCAAGGAAAACTGAGATAGGTAGAAATAAACCAAATCACCTATTGTTGGAATCGTAGATTCACGCTGGCGTGAGGCACGGTGAATTGGTGGAATTAAGACCCCATCTCACGATACAGGGAAGGTCTCAGTGGGTGGGACGAGAGCAATATAGAATTATGCTGGTTATGTCGTTCGCACGAAGAGGTGTCGGTGTAGCCGTACAACCCCAAAGGACAACAAGCAGTCCATCGGATTATTGAGAAATTTAAGACTTCGCAAACCGTTTTATGTACCTAACGCGACCGTTTATTTCTGCCTCGCTATTTAGCGTTGGTTTTCTATTACTTTACGTGTTGATTGGCACCTTGGGTTGGGGCCCAGATGAAGAATCACTTCGCTCAATAGGAGACGTTTCACGCTGGTGCGAAAGAGTGCATACCGGAATTTTTCGTGAACCGGTTAACGCCTTAAGCAATATAGCGTTCATGGTGGCAGGAATCTTGATGCTTTACGTGTTAACGCAAGATCCATCAAGCAAAGACAAAGACCATCGATTCCAAGGTCTTGATCCAATTTCCAATACGTACGCCTTCGCAGTTATCTGGCTTGGGGCGGGGTCCTTGTTGATGCATGGCACCCATACATACTGGGGCGGATGGGCGGACAACGTGGGTATGATCATGTACATCCTTTTGCCGTGGTTAATAAACGTCGGCGAAATGGGCCGTTGGTCGTCGCGGCAGGTCGTAGTCACTTATGCAGTCATCGTCGTGATTTATGCTATTGGACGCTGGGTTTTTGGCCGAGGGTTAGGCGTTCATCTAGACCTCTGGAGTTTATCTATCGCTCTATGGGCAATTTCCGAAAGCCTTTATAGATTTTGGTCTCCAGGGTTTAGATGGCTATCAGGGATTGTGGGCTTCATAGTCGCCGCAATCTTTGGAATCATGCCATCCGAGATGCTGGAACAGCCCGATCGATATTGGTGGGTTTTGTTGTTTTGGCTGCCAGCTTTATTGTCGTCCAAGAGCCCCGAACGTAAGCGCGTTTATTCGCCATGGTTCTTCTTAGGCACAACTGCCTTTGTCTTGGCTTTTGTTATCTGGCTTAGAGGACGTCCCGGAGACCCTTGGTGTGATCCAGACTCATTGGTTCAGATGCACGGCGTATGGCATCTGCTATGTGCCTT
>DCBA01000096.1 GCA_002313255.1 Gammaproteobacteria bacterium UBA1119
CCAAAGTCCCCGATAAGATTCAAGGGGGGCACGGGCTTCCCTCCCGGCTCGCCGATGGCATGCAGTGCCCCGGACAACCCGATGTAATTAATGTCGTGACCGGCGGACTGAGCAAGAGGTCCGTCTTGACCCCATCCTGTCATACGCCCGTACACCAACTTTTCGTTACGCGCCATGCATTCGTCCGGGCCCAACCCAAGCCGTTCCGTTACCCCCGGTCTGAAACCTTCAAAAAGGGCGTCGGCCGATTCAACCAACTTGAGTACAATCTCGATTCCTTCAGGTTTTTTTAAGTCGACGGCCACCGACTGGCGATTGCGTTGAAGCACGTCTTTGGGTGCCCCAACACCTTTCGCGATCCGATCCACTCGGATGACTTCTGCCCCCATATCCGACAACATCATGCCGCAGAACGGCCCTGGGCCTATGCCGGCGAGTTCAATGATGCGGAAACCATTTAGCGGACCCATAACGCTCCTCCCATACCTGCAATCGTTGGAGTGTATCCGGGATATCGGCTCGATTCAGCTTTCCCTTATTGGGAGTCCCGCTGACTCAATATCTACGCGTTCGCGCCATCGTATTTTTTTGGTCCGTACCGAAGTAGTGTCACCTCTTGTGCACTGGACAAGTTTTGCACCGACGCAAATTGACGATACAACGTGTTGTTGGCAAGCAGTTCGTCGTGAGATCCCTCGCCAACGATCCTTCCACCATCAAACACAATAATGCGGTCAGCCTGTACGACCGTCGACAGTCGGTGCGCGACAATGACTACGGTCCGTTCGCCATGTTGTCGTGCAAGCGTGCGACGGATCGCCTCCTCGCTTCGTGCGTCTAGGGCACTCGTTGCCTCGTCCAATATTAGGAGACGTGGGTCCGCAATAAGTGCACGTGCAATTGCGATGCGTTGACGCTCCCCGCCGGAAAGGGCTCGGCCGCTTTCTCCGACGTGGGTGCCAAGTCCCTCTCGAAGACCAAAAACAAAATCGGCACTTGCGGCTTCCAATGCCGTTTGGACCGCCCGGTCACTTGCGGTGGGATCTCCGTACCGCAGATTAGCTCCGATCGAGCCGCCAAATAAGATGGCGTCCTGGGGTACATAGGCCATGTTTCTCCGCAGATCATCGAGACGAAACTGATCAACCGACACCCCTCCAAACGAGATAGAACCTTGGGTAACGTCGTAAAAGCGCTGTGCTAGCTCTAAAACAGTTGATTTGCCGGCACCCGACGGTCCGACGAGGGCCACCATTTCACCATCTGAAACCTTGAAACTAACGTCAGACAGCACGTCCACGTCTGAGCGCGTCGGGTAAGCAAAGTAAACACCATCAAATTGTAGGGTCCCTTCCGATACCGACCCCACCCCGTATTCGGGTTCCGCAAGGTCTGAACGCGCGCTGAGTAATTCGACCAGTCGTTCCGTCGCACCCGCCGCACGCTGTAGTTCACCGTAGATCTCGCTGATAGCTCCTACGGATGCCGCAACGATTACCGCATAAAAGATAAACGCCGTTAATTCGCCCGCGGACGTGCGTCCCGTTAACACTTCCTGACCGCCAATCCAAAGCATCACCGCGATAGCTGCCAGCACAAGCACCATAACCGTTACGATTAACCAAGCGCGTTGCCGAATCCGAGCAACCGCAACGTTAAACGCCTCATTGACATGTTGGGAAAATCGAGCGATGTCGGCTCGTTGGTGATTGAACGCGTGCACCAATTTTATGTGTCGCAGTGACTCCCCAGCGTAAACACCCACCTCGGCGAGCGTATCTTGACTTGAGCGGGAAAGGCGGCGCACACGCCGGCCAAAGAGAACGATCGGCATCACCACCAAAGGAGCACAGATTAGAACCAGCATCGACAAACGCGCGTTCGTAATGACCAACAGTACGATGCCACCTAAAAACATCAGCGCGTTGCGCAAAGCAATGGAGATGGAAGAGCCAATAACCGTCTGCAACAGCGTTGTATCGGTTGTAATACGTGACTGTATTTCAGAAGGCGCGTTGGTTTCAAAAAAGCCTGGGTGTAGGTGAATCAGATGAGCGTACACTGCGTTTCGAATATCGGCGCTTACGCGTTCGCCGATCCAAGAAACAAAGTAGTAACGCACGTACGTGCCGGCGGCCAAAACCACGATGATGCAGGACAGTACACCGATATTCACTTTCAAGAGATTGGGGGACCCCGCCTGAAAGCCTTGATCAATAATCAACCGCAGGCCTTGACCCACAGCTAACGTGACGGACGCGGTGAGCATTAATGCGAAAGATGCAGCAACTACCCGCCACCGATACGGCTTCAAAAAATCGAGTGCTGGCCTTAAACTTTTTAGACCCCCACCGGCATGCCGTTCCAATTCGTCAACCATGAGGACATTATGACGAGAAGAGGAAGATCCGTCATAGCCCGACACATTCCACGAACAAATGGAATTGAAAAAACGACGCGTTCCTGCTGAACTCCCCGTATGACGCTTGAAACTATCGAAATTGATCCAGCGGAAACGCCCTCTGGCACCGTCATTTGGCTTCACGGCCTTGGTGCAGACGGTCACGACTTCGAACCCATCGTTCCCGAGTTAAACCTGGACGTTCCTATCCGTTTCGTCTTCCCCCACGCGCCGGAGCGCCCCGTGACCATCAACGGGGGTATGGAAATGCGGGCTTGGTACGACATTGACCCCGGTTCGCCGCTTTCGGGAACGGATGAGATTCGCATGTCGGCCGCTGCGGTTCAGGAGCTCGTAGACGCTGAAAATCACAACGGTATGCCGACCGATCGAATCGTGCTCGCGGGCTTTTCACAGGGCGGGGTCGTTGCCTTGCACTTGGGCTTGCGGGCCGAATATCGATTCGCGGGTTTGATGGCGCTATCCACGTATGTTCACGATCATGAGAACGTCGGCACCGAAGTCAGTTTCGTGAGCATCGATACCCCCATTTTCATGGCGCATGGAATCGCCGACCCGATGATTCCGATCACTCGCGCAGTAACTTCGCGTGAAGCTCTGACAGCCCTCAATTACCAGGTCGACTGGCGCGAATACGGGATGGGACATCATGTCTGTCCCGAAGAACTCGTCGACATCAAGGGGTTTCTGGAGCGCGTACTTTCTTGAAGCTTGAAATCGCCGTCGCCACCGAGACCGAATGGCTCACGGCAGTCCTCTCCGATTTCGATACTTTTTTACGAGACCATGCATCAGCAGAAAAGAAAGCATCGGGGATGGCTCTCAATATCGCTTCGCATTATCCCGACCAACCCGCCATCTTGAGAGCGATGTGCGATCTGGCTGTAGAAGAACTAACTCACTACAGGGAAGTCGTGAAACTTCTCATTAGTCGAGGCATACAACCGGGACCCGATCGTCGGGATAGCTATATTCGTGCGCTCAATCAAGAAATCCGTAGCGGATCAAACGCTTTCCTAATCGACCGACTTTTGGTGGGTGCAATCGTCGAATTTCGAGGAAACGAACGCTTTACCTTAGTTGCCAACGCAATTGAAGATCCGAAGTTGCGACGTTTTTACGAAAACATCGCGGAAAGTGAAGCGCGTCATTTCGAGTTGTTCTTGAAGCTCGCCGACCTCGTCGGCGGTACGCAAAATCGCTTGGATGCACTTCTCGAAGCTGAGGCTCGAATACTAACCAATGTGCCGCTGAGAGCCGCGCTCCATTAGCCGATTGAAGCAACCTATTGATCAGTATCTCGAACGCTATGCCGAGCCCGAAGCTAGGGATCGGCAACGGTTGAATAAACGATTCCGACACGTTGTGGTCATCCCCGCGTACGACGAGCCACTTGAGTTCGCACAGGAAATGCTCAGCACGCTCGGACCGGACGTTCTCACGATCGTCGTTGTCAACGTGCCCGACAATATTAACCCGCGAAGCCCAATGCACCAGCGCTCGCGAAGGCTACTTCAACACCTTAGCGCTCCGAATCTGCTAACCGTAGATCGCGTCAATCAGCCGATCCCGAAAAACCAAGGTGTCGGCCTCGCGAGGAAAATAGGTGCCGATGTGGCGCTCGGATATATCCGCGATGGCACGATCGACGAACCCTGCATCTATTCAGTCGACGCCGATGTACAGTTGCCAAACGGATACATCCCTTCGATACCGCGGACTGAAGGCGTGTATCTCTATTCCTACCGTCATGTGTCGACCGATCCGGAGGTACAACGCCGAGCCGAGCTCTACGAGCTTCACATGCGCCATTACGTCGCCGGCCTTCGCTTGGCAGGCTCGCCATACGCATTCCACACGCTCGGCAGCACGATCAGCGTTTCTGCCACAGCCTACGCTCAAGTCCGCGGATTTCCTCGACGAGACGCAGCAGAAGATTTTTATTTCCTGAATAAATTAAGCAAGGTGTCCAAGATCCATCTGCTCGGATCACCCGAAATCGTAATTAATGCGCGCACTTCGCACCGAGTACCATTCGGGACGGGTCCATCGATAGCATCGATTACGGAGCCAGACGATTGCTACCTGAGTTATCACCCGCAGTCGTTCGAGTGCCTCCGAGACGTGATTAAAGCAATCTCCACAAAAACCGAGGACTCGCTCGAAGGACCCTCTGCAACGAACATGAAACAGCTAGGCTATTTCGATTTCGTCTCCCGCGACCCAAGCGTTCGTCAGCGTCATGAGTGGTTTGACGGCTTCAAAACGCTTCGTTTCATTCATCTAATGCGCGATGTCTTACCAGACGTCCCGCTCTTACATAGCCTCAGCCTTCATCGGCCAAACCTACCCCCCGACCGAACCGATTTGATTAATAAATTACGTCGCGAGGATCGAAAGCCGAGAATATTAGGCGTCCCAGCCATCCAATATCGCTGACAACAGAACCTCCCTGAGTTGTCTGTTTCCGTATACCAACTTGTATCCGAATGGAATTCCAAGTACCCGGTGGATGATGCACCAATTCCCGATTGCGACCAGTCGGCGACCCTTGAATCGGTCGCTTCAAACAACACCGCATTCACCCAGGGGCTGTGAAACACGCTGTCCCTGGTAGAATGCATGCTCGCAAAGTTTCCGAGCAGATATCGTGTCAGCGAGCGCTAGGATCTTCATTGATGGCCAAGCAGGCACCACGGGGCTTGAGATTACCGAGCGCCTCACGGCCAGGGACGACATCGAGCTCTTAAGCATCGATAACGAGCAACGCAAAAGACCCGAAACGAGGCGCGAGTGTTTTGAATCGGCTGACTTAGTCGTGCTCTGTCTTCCTGACGAGGCGGCCCGCGAAGCGATAAAGCTCTCCGAGACAACGCGTTTTATCGACGCAAGCACCGCCCATCGCGTCCACGATAAGTGGGTATATGGGCTTCCTGAACTTGCGCCGGACCAACGGAATGCCATTCGAGAATCTCGCCTGGTTTCAAATCCAGGTTGTTACGCGACCGGGTTCGTCCTGAGTATCCGGCCGCTTGTGGACGAAAATATTGTTTCGAAAAATGCCTTAATTCGAACCCATGCGTTGTCCGGCTATTCTGGTGGCGGAAGGCAGCTGATCGAGCAGTACTCGCGAGTCGTTGAAGACGAACAACCCACCCGTCCATACGCATTTAATTTAAGCCACAAACACGTCCCCGAAATGCAACGCTACGCCGGGCTAGAACTTGCACCTTTCTTTATGCCGAGTGTTGGAAATTTTTTTCAGGGTATGTTGGTCCAAACGCCCTTATTTTTGCAGGAACTCAATCGTTCGGTTCAGCCAAAAGATCTCGTTGAAATCTACCAAAACCGCTACGCCGGTGAACCGTTCGTGAGGGTCATCGAAGCGCCCTTTGATAACGAACTTGATGAAGGCTATCTATCACCCACCGCCTGCAATGGCAGTAACCGTATTGACTTGATGGTGTTCGGGCGCGACCAACAAATTCTCGTTGTCGCTCGACTGGATAACCTCGGCAAGGGCGCCGCGGGCGCCGCCGTCCAGAACCTCAATCTCATGTTGGGTCGCGAAGAAAGTTCTGGCATTTCGGAATGAACAATAATTCAGTTAACACGCCAACCGTGGGGGCTCTCGAATCACGATGGGACGAACTCCAGCGAAACCCACTGACCTTGGACCTCACCAGGGGAAAGCCGGCTCCTGAACAACTGGCTCTTTCCGATGCTCTCGATGGCATCCTCAGCGGTGATTACCGGCTCGAAGATGGCACTGATGCGAGAAATTACGGCGGATTGCGTGGTATTCCGGAAGCTCGTCGACTCGGCGCTCAGCTGCTTGGGACGGATCCCGAAAACATCATTGTGTGCGGCAATTCGAGCTTACAAGCGATGCAACTGGTGATTGATACCGCCATGCGCTACGGACTTTGCGACGAGCGCTTCAGTGCGTTGGGTTCGGCCCACGCTGTCGTCCCAGTACCTGGATACGACCGTCATTTCGCGCTGACGGAATCGTTTGATATCGAAATGATCCCGGTGCCAATGACCACGACCGGTCCAGATATGGACACCTTAGAAAAGACCATCCGTTCGGACAGCCAATGTCGATTTCTTTGGTGTGTACCGAAATATTCCAATCCCACGGGGTGTATTTATGATCCGGCTACGGTCGATCGAATTGCGGCACTCCCGAACAAAGCCCATGGGCCATTGCTAATCCTTTGGGACAACGCTTACGCCGTCCATGACTTTAATTTCCCGAAAGCAGACCTGGCGCCAATACTCACGAGTGCCCATAAACATGGAACAGACAACAGCATTATCATGTTTGCATCGACGTCCAAAATCACGTTTGCCGGCGGTGGCATCGCATTTATCGGCGGATCAGAGGCAACGTTAAAAGCGATTGAAGCGAGGCTCGCAGTCATGACGATCGGGCCGGATAAAGTGAATCAGCTGCGCCATG
Source organism: Gammaproteobacteria bacterium UBA1119 (assembly GCA_002313255.1). Taxonomy (GTDB): domain Bacteria; phylum Pseudomonadota; class Gammaproteobacteria; order Pseudomonadales; family Azotimanducaceae; genus UBA11889. The sequence goes on from DCBA01000096.1 coordinate 6,888, forward strand.
CCAAATTCTTGAACGGGCGCGTTGACGATCACATGGCTGCTCACGCCCGAATCCTCAAGCCAAAGTTCGAAACGGTTGAACGCAGCCTACAAATACACCTGGGAAATCGTGACTGTGCAACTTGGACGCGACCCGAAGGTGGTTACTTTGTGACGCTTTCAACCGCCCCCGGTTTCGCCACCCAAGTCGTTGCCATGGCTGCCACTGCTGGCGTCGTGCTAACGCCGGCTGGGGCAACGTTTCCGTATGGACATGATCCCGAAGACTCTGTGATCCGAATCGCACCCACGTTCGCCTCCCATGACGAAATCGAAAAAGCTATAGAAATTCTTGCAGTTTGTCTTGAACTGTCAATGCGTAGGAGTTCTTGATCCAAATGCCCGATAACGAAGAAGTACTGACGTTCGCTGAATTCGCGCTACCGCCCACGATTACGGCGGCTATCGATGATCTTGGCTTTACCCATTGCACCCCAATACAAGGGGCGGTACTTCCATATAGCCTCTCTGATTACGACGTTACCGGACAGGCACAGACAGGCACGGGTAAAACCGCCGCATTCCTAATCACAATTCTTGCGCAACAGGTCGAGTTCCCACCGGAGGAATCGGGCCCCGTGGGCACGCCGAGGGCGTTGATACTCGCGCCAACGAGGGAACTTGCACTACAGATTGAGGCAGATGCCCGCGATTTATCGCGTCACATGCGCGCCCACGTGGTCGCCGTGGTTGGTGGTATGGATTTCGATCGGCAGCAACAACAACTCGAAAAACGTCCCGTTGATATTCTCGTCGCAACACCCGGACGGCTGATTGACTTTTGTAACCGGCGCGTCGTCAGCCTCCGCGAAGTCGAGGTTCTAGTCATCGACGAAGCAGACCGTATGCTCGATATGGGATTTATCCCAGACGTCCGCCGCATCGTCTATCAAACACCGAAGAAACGTGAACGCCAAACGCTCTTCTTTAGCGCCACATTCAATGACGACGTGATGAATTTAGCTAATCAATGGACTGTCGATCCCATGCATATCGTCATTCAACCTGAGCGAGTCGCTGTCGACACCGTCGATCAACGTTTCTGGCACACCTCGAGAGCCGATAAAGCGGGCATGCTCGTGCAATTTATTCAACATAAGAAACCTTCGCACACACTCGTATTCGTCAATCGCAGGGATCGGGCTCGGCATCTGGTATCGCACTTGAATCGCCAGGGCATCGAGTGCGAGGGACTTGCTGGCGATATCCCACAACGCAAACGGCTGGCAACGCTCAACCGATTTAAAGAAGGTAAAACCAATCTCGTTATAGCAACCGATGTCGCGGGTCGAGGCATACACGTGGAAGGCATTAGCCACGTAATAAATTACGACCTACCCGACGACGCTGAAGACTACGTCCACCGCATTGGCCGAACCGGTCGAGCGGGGGCTTCAGGCATATCGATTAGCTTCGTTTCCGAAGATGATGCTTTTAATCTTCCGGCGATCGAGGCGTTCATCGGAGAACAGATCGTTTGCACGCACCCTGATCTTTGAAATAGACGGGGGGAGGTTTCCGACCATGTTCGTTTTAGGCAAACTCGTGACATGAGCCAAACCACTCCCATCGCGATCGTGCAGATGTGCGCAACCGCAGACGTCACCGCGAATCTTGAAACGACGCGCGAACTCTCAGATGCAGCTGCGAATGCCGGTGCCCGCGTGGTGTTCCTTCCAGAGGCTTTCGCGTACATCGGTTCCGACCGCGACCGCCAACCATGGTTGGAAAATCTGCCGGCTGGTGGGCCGATATTGGAAACGTGTCGAGAAATCGCGCAAGCCCATCGCGTCGACATTGTGGCCGGTGGTTTCCCGGAACGCGCAGGCGACAATCGCTCCTACAATACCTGCATACATATCGACCCAAACGGCGTTCTGGCCGCACGATATCGAAAAATTCACCTCTTTGACGTCGACCTAGCCGACGGAACGCGTCTGCTTGAATCAAAAGCGACTGTCCCGGGTGTTGAAGCGGTCACCACACGAATGCCATTCGGTACGTTAGGGCTCAGCGTTTGTTATGACGTTCGATTCCCAGCCCTCTACCAGGATTTGGTAGACGCGGGCTCGATTGCCTTGACAATCCCAAGCGCTTTTACCAAAACCACGGGACAGGACCATTGGCATGTGTTGCTGCGAGCGCGCGCTATCGAATGCCAAGCGTACGTGATCGCACCGGCACAGCACGGCGCGCATGGACATCGCAATCGTCAATCGTTCGGGCACGCTCTCGTTGTTGACCCGTGGGGACGAATCGTCGCTGAATGCGATGACGGTGACGGCTTTGCCATTGCATCCATTGATCCCGCGGAAGTCGAGCGGGTCCGCCGCGAGCTACCCAGCCTAGCGAATCGCCGAACGTGGCATTGAGCGATAAGCCCCATCGTCCCAACAACGCCCTGCTGACGGTCGCAGCCATCGTCATCATCATCGCCGGCATCAAAGCGGCGGAAGACATCGTGGTGCCGTTTCTGTTGGCGGTATTCATTGCGACCCTCGCCGCTACACCGATTTTCTGGCTGACCCGATCGCGGGTTCCAATCGCGGTCGCGATCACTCTGGTTTCTGCGGCATTAATAGTCGTCTTGCTCGGGCTGGGCTTGCTAGTCGCAGACTCCATACAGCAGTTTTCGACACAACAAAGCTTCTACGAAGCCCAACTCCGAGAGCTGATCGGTCTCTTAGGACCCACCCTAAATCGTCTCGGCATCCCCTCGTCTGCTGAATTATTTAGCTCTCAATTTGATCCGGGCAGTGCGCTTTCACTCGCCGCCAATACGGTGCGTGGGTTTGGGAGCGCGCTCTCGAATGGTTTTCTCATTTTACTAACCGTCATCTTTATCGTCGCCGAAGCCTCTAGTTTTCCGTCAAAACTCCGATCTGTACTCGCCAATCCTGAACGCGATCTACCGCATTTCGATCGTTTTATCGCCAACGTCAATCGATATATCGCCATCAAGACAACCGTCAGTGTTGCGACCGGGGTCACAGTCACATGCCTCTTGGCGTTAATCGGAATCGACTTCCCATTGTTGTGGGGGGTCCTGGCGTTCATGCTGAATTACGTACCGACGATTGGCAGCATCATTGCGGCGATACCCGCCGTATTGCTCGCGCTGGTCCAACACGGTCCAATCACCGCGATCGGCACGTTGGCGTTATACGTTCTTATCAACGTCAT
>DCBA01000137.1 GCA_002313255.1 Gammaproteobacteria bacterium UBA1119
GGTTTTTGCGATTGCATCCTCGGTTGGGACGTTGATGATCAATTGTACGAACACGGTACCTATACTGGTTGGCAAACGGGATTCCCGGACGTTCACTATCGCCTCCTAACGGATACGGAACGAACGATTCCGGGCGAACGCACTCCGTATTTTGTCGGCGAGTTTGTCGACGATACATCTGACTTTCACCCTATTTGCCCCCGTTCCTGTCTGCGGCGCGTCCTAACAAGATTAGGTGATCTAGGATATACCGTCCGTTCTGGATTTGAATACGAATTCTTTATCTTTAAGGAAACGCCCCAGTCAATTCGCGAGAAAGGATATCGAGATCTCACACCCGTCACGCCAGGAAACTTCGGTTATTCGGTGCTGCGAGCGGCGACTCAATCGGAGGCATTCAACGGGCTCATGGACTATTGCCGCGAATTTGGGTTTCCGCTAGAAGGGCTTCATTGCGAAACCGGTCCGGGCGTCTGGGAGGCCGCGCTCGTCGCGAGCGAAGGAATCGAAGCGGCCGACCAAGCAGCGCTGTTTAAGAACTTTACGAAAGTCTATTTTCAGAAGCGCGGCGAACTCGCAACCTTTATGGCAAAGTGGTCGATGGATTACCCGGGCCAAAGTGGCCACTACCATTTTTCTCTCCTCGATGCGGAGGGACGAAATGCTTTTTCTTCTGAGCAGCCAGGAGGCATACCGGACATCGCAAGATACGTCCTGGGAGGTCTGATGCGCTATCTACCCGAGTGGTTACCGTTGCTGGCTCCCACCGTGAATAGTTTTACCCGGCTTGTTCGAGGCGCGTGGGCGCCAACGGCAGCGAGCTGGGGAGTGGAAAATCGTACTGCGGCTTTTCGCTTTATCCCCGGAGACGCGTCCCGACAGCATGTGGAGAATCGAGTTGGTGGAGCGGATGGGAATCCGTACTTGGCGGCAGCAGCGACCTTGGGCGCAGCAGCGTTAGGGATTGAGGAAAAGATTGAGCCGATTGCAGCGGTCGTTGGAAACGCGTACGAACAAGAAGACGTGATGGGGAGCGAAGGACGATTCAGTCCGACGCTGCGCCACGCGGCGACGCGGATGGGCAAGTCAAATGCCGCTCGAGTGGTGTTCGGAGACGCATTTGTCGAGCACTTTGTCGGCACGAGAATCTGGGAAGCTAAGGAGTCCGAGCGGTTCGTCAACGATTGGCAGCTAAACCGATATCTCGAAATCATTTAAGGGACGATGACATGGATGGATCCCAATGCGGATAGGGATACTCAAGGCTGATTCCGTTCGCGACGAATTTCAAAGCCAATTTGGCGACTACCAAGGCATGTTTCAGCGAGTGCTCGATAGTGTTGCAGAAGGCGCGCTCGAATATCGGACCTATGATGTTCTGGCTGGCGATTATCCGGAGTCGATTGATACGTGCGATGGCTATGTGATTACCGGAAGTCGCGAGAGCGTTTACGACGATCAGGAATGGATAAGCCGACTGGGTAACTTTGTTATCGCTCTTCATGAGCGGCAGAAGAAAACCGTTGGGATTTGTTTTGGTCATCAATTGATTGCGCACGTTTTGGGAGGTGAGACAACGTCAGCTGCCGGCGGCTGGGGCGTCGGCGTGCATGAGTTTAAGGTCGAATTTGCGCTACCGTGGATGTCCGAGAAGACGACGTCGTTCCGGCTCTTGTGCAGTCATCGCGATCAAGTGACAAGACTCCCCCAGGACGCACATGTTTTTGCCAAGAGCGATTTCTGTCCGGTTGCTGGCTATACGTTGGGGGATCATTTCGTCACGTTCCAAGGCCACCCTGAGTTTGAAAAATCGTACTCGGAGATTTTGATGCGGAGCCGCAGGGAGCTTCTAGAAAGCGCCTACCACCCAGGTATTGCGTCGCTCGACGAAACAACGGACGAGGGCTTGGTAGCGACATGGATGCTCGAGTTTTTACAGCAGTGAGCGATCGCGCGCCCAGACGATACCGGGACTACGAGCGACGCGCCGATGGGCTTGTGAGTTCTAAGGAGCGCTTAAAGAACCTCGCGACGCAAGCGGCACGTAAGCTGTCTGGGACAGCGTCGACGCGTATCGATCGAGTTCGCGACCAGCTGATTTTGTGCATAGCACTTGTTAGGAGTTGGATGCATGGTGAATACGACGGTGTATCGCGTCAGACCATCGTTGCAGTGACCGCGGCTCTCCTATACTTCGTGATGCCCTTGGACGTGATTCCGGATTTCTTGATTGGCTGGGGATTTATCGACGATGCTTCGGTCGTCGGCTACGTGATGACCATGCTTGCGGCGGAAATGGATGCTTTTCGTCGATGGCAAGAACGGGCCGTTGAACGTGAAGATAAAGTTGCCGAAACCGACCTACGGAAAGAGGAAATAATTTGAAATCCGGGCCACTGCTGGGGATTCTCTTATTGCTTGTAGGTTGTGGCGAAGACGTCGGTAACTCCGAAAGTATCCGGCTTTGGTTCATTGATGCGACCGACGGCAGCACACTGACAATCCCGCCAGGAAAATTCGAGTTCGATCGCTCGCTGGTATTACGTGCAAACAATATCTCGATCGTCGGCGCAGGACAGGGGCGCACGGTGCTTTCATTTCACGGGCAGCGACAGGGTGCGGAAGGGATACTTCTTACCGGCAATGGGATTCGAATTGAAGGATTGGCGGTTGAAGATACCGTCGGCGATGCGATCAAGATTAATCAAAGTCGCGATGTTGTCATTCGAGACGTCCGTGTTGAGTGGACCCGCGGTTCGCATACCGACAATGGGGCATACGGCATCTATCCGGTCCAGTGCGAGAACGTGTTGATCGAAGAGTCCACGGCAATTGGGGCAAGCGATGCGGGCATTTATGTTGGTCAATCACGCCGCATTATCGTTAGGAACAGCGTCGCCCGGTATAACGTCGCGGGGATCGAAATCGAAAATTCAACAGACGCGGATGTATATGGCAACCACGTCGCCGAAAACACTGGCGGCATTCTGGTCTTTGATTTGCCCAACTTACCTGTCCAAGGGGGGCGACGAACTAGGGTGTTTGATAACGAGGTTAAAGCGAACAACACACCTAACTTCGCGCCGCCAGGAAATACCGTAGCCGGTGTGCCGACGGGTACCGGAATCATGATAAGCGCCAATGACGATATCGAGGTGTTCGGAAATCATGTAACAGATAACGATACCGCCAATATGTTGGTTGTTAGCTATTTGATTACCGGGAACCGGCTGACTGATGTGAACTACGACCCGTATCCTGAGCGGATACATATCCACGACAACGTGTTTGAGGGAGGGGGCGTTGCACCCGATTCTGACCCCTTAAAACGTCTTGTTGACGGTACCGGAATGTCGGTACCCGATATTGTCTGGGACGGCTATGCGCGTGGCGATGCGAATCCCCAAATTTGCATCGAAGGGAATGGGACAGCGGATTTCGTCAACCTAGGTGCGCCGGCGGGTTTTGTAGCCTCGTTTGATCTGGAACCACATCGATGCACACTCGACTCGCTCGCGACGGTTGATCTTGCTGAACTAAGCGGTATGTAGTTGCTCCTCTCGCCAAATGCGTCTTCAGGCATTCGCGAAAATACGATGACTTGCAAGGGGGGAGGGGCCGAGGTAGAACAAGCGACTCGATTCGGGAGGGTGTGATGGATATACATTTTGCGTCGGTTTGGGAAACGGTAGCCGACATCGTGCCGGAGCGGACGGCGCTTATTTGTGGCGACAAAACGACAACCTGGGGACAATACGATGATCGTGCCGCACGAATAGCGGGCCTATTGCAAGCGCACGGTATCGGCGCAGACGCGAAGGTTGGCATCTATTTGCACAACTCCAATGAATACGTTGAAGCCCAGTACGGTGTTTTTAAGATTCGTGGCTGCCCGGTCAACGTCAATTATCGGTACAAAGCCGACGAGCTCGTATACCTACTCGACAATGCGGATGCGGAGGCGTTGATCTTTCAAGCGTGTTACGCAATGCGTATCTGGGAGATCCGCAAGCAACTGCCTAAAGTCAAACTCTTTGTTCAGGTCGACGATGGGACCGAAGCCCTGCTCGATGACGCGTTAGATTACGAACGGGCGATTCGAGATCAGCAACCGGCAGAACGAATAGAACGCTCCCGAGACGATGTCTACATGCTTTACACAGGCGGCACAACGGGGATGCCAAAGGGTGTTATGTATTCGCATGGCATGTTCGTTACCGCCATGATGGCCGGGGTTCGACAAATGGGGTTGGATATCCCCACAAGCGTCGAAGATGTCCCGGGAATTATTACCGCGTTGAAGGAGAATGACGCGTTTCCAATAAGCCTTGCCGCCTGTCCTTTGATGCATGGAACTGGCATGTGGCTGGGCACCATGATCCCGCTTCTGCAAGGGGGTACCGTGGTGACCATTCCCAAGCTTGGCCTGGATCCGCACGGTCTTTGGTCTGAAGTCGAACGCAATCGGGTGCGCCAAGTTGTGATCGTTGGCGACGCGTTTGCACGACCGATGCTGAAGGCGCTTGAGGAGGCTGAGAAGGCGGGTAGGGGATATGACATCTCTAGCCTCCAACAGATTACATCGAGTGGCGTGATGTGGAGTAAAGAAGTCAAACAAGGACTGCTCGCCCATCACGACATGACCCTTGTCGACACTATGGGATCGACAGAAGGGGGTATGGGGGCCTCGGTCGCGACACGTGATGAACCTGCCGAGACGGCAAAGTTTAAGCTGTCAGCTGGGGTCCGAGTGTTCGCAGACGATGGCACCGAGGTGGTGCCCGGGTCCGGTGTCACAGGACGAATCGCAACTAGCGGTCTAGTACCTCTCGGCTATTACAAAGACCCGGAAAAATCGGCAGCTACGTTTAAAGAAATCGAGGGGGTGCGCTACAGCTTCCCAGGGGATTACGCCAGCGTCGAGGCGGATGGGTCGATTACGTTGCTAGGACGCGGTAGTAATTGCATCAACACGGCCGGTGAGAAGGTTTATCCGGAGGAAGTCGAAGAGGCTATTAAACGCCACCCGGATATTGTCGATTGTCTCGTCGTCGGATTGAAAGATGAGCGTTTCGGACAACGTATCGTCGCGGTTGCTTCACGTGTGTCCAGTATTTCGCTCGAGGAAGAGCAACTGATCGACTTTGCGCGTGACCATCTCGCGGGTTACAAGCTGCCGAAACAAGTGTTATTCGTTGATGAAGTTCGACGGGCTGCTAATGGCAAGGCCGATTACAAGTGGGCCAATCAAGCGGCTGAGCGGGCTTTGGCCTAAATGGTTACAACTCCTCACATTGAATCGGAAACTCCAGGTCCTCTCGAGGGTGTGCGAGTGCTCGATCTAACGAGCATGATCTCGGGCCCCGTTGCGACGATGATGCTGGCCGATCAAGGGGCCGAAGTCATCAAGGTAGAACCGCCGGAGGGCGAGCTAGTGCGCCATATGGGCCGAAATGTCGGTGGGTTGACGTCGGTGTTTCTTTCGGCGAATCGGAGCAAACGCTCCATCGGCCTTGATCTGAAAAATCCAGCGGCTGTCGATGTCCTTAAACGACTGATCCCGACCGCGGATGTGTTTGTACAAAATTTCCGCCCGGGCGCCATCGATCGGATGGGATTGGGGGAGTCGGTGGTTCGAAACTTGAACGCTTCGGTGATCTACGTCTCGATCAGTGGCTTTGGCGAGACTGGGCCGTACGCACATAAACGCGTCTATGATCCGGTCATTCAAGCACTGTCGGGCCTCGCCGATATCCAAATGGACGCTGCCAGTGGCCGTCCTCAAATGATCCGGACGATCATTCCAGATAAGACGACGTCGGTCACGGCGGCCCAAGCCATCACCGCCGCGCTATTTCATCGCGAGCGGACGGGGGAAGGGCAACACGTCAAGCTGGCGATGTTGGACACTATGGTCGCGTACCTATGGCCTGAGGGGATGGCCAGATATACGTTTGCTGACCGCCCCCCCGAACCCATGAAAGGAGAAGCTTCGCCCGATCTCATCTATCTAACGCAAGATGGATACATCACAGCGGGCGCGATTTCTGACAAAGAGTGGCAAGGCATGTGTCGAGCACTCGATCGGCCTCAGTGGATCGATGATGAACGTTTTCGTACTGCGAATGCCCGCATCGTGCATGGCAAACTCAGACGGGAAATGACTGCCGAGGTTCTTTTGACAAGAACCAGTGCGGAATGGCTAGAACGGCTTGATCACGAAGAGGTGCCATCGGCACCCGTACTCGGACGTCATGAAGTTATCGATCACCCTCAGATCCACGCGAATGAAATGATTGTTGAAGACGTTCACCCGGTCGCCGGCCCGATTCGGCAGGCGCGACCTGCTGCACGATTTGATCGCACGCCGGCGCGGATCCGTGGGCCGGCGCCGGAGCTCGGCGCCGACACCATGGTGTTGCTCGGAGAGTTGGGTTGTAGCGCGGCGGAAATTGAAGAGCTCGTCGCCAGCGGAGCTGTCGTCGCTAAAGAGTAGCCGAACCCCTATCGCGACGAGGATTAGCTCGACTCTGGTATAAACTTCAGTCCATACGCCGGGAGGCTCTTTTATGGGTATGCAGAACAGTCCTCTGTTGATGTCGCGGTTAGTTGATCGGGGGGCTACCGTTTCGCCAAATGTCGATATCGTGACGGCGACTGAGGAAGGTAGTCGGACGCAAACCTATGCTGAAACGCGAGATCGAGCACATCAGCTAGCCCATGCGCTCACGGACGTTGGGATTGGTATTGGCGATCGTGTCGGGACGTTCATGTGGAACGGCTCACGTCACCTAGAGGCATACCATGCGACGGCGGGCATGGGGGCCGTACTGCACACCCTCAACGTCCGCCTATCAGAAACCGATCTCGAATACATCATCAATCATGCCGGTGATCGATTGATTATTGTCGATGCCGATGCGCTGCCCTTCCTAGAAAAACTGAGCGGGCGGATTCCTACGGTAGAAAGGGTCGTGGTGGCGACTGAAGCCGGATTTGAAGATTGGACCACGAGCCTGCCTGAAGCCGTCGACTACGAAGCGTTTATTCAAGGGAAACCCACGCATTTTGAGTGGCCCGAAATCAGCGAGAACGCGCCGCTGGGACTTTGTTATACGAGCGGCACCACGGGTAGGCCGAAAGGCGTCGAGTATGAGCATCGGTCGCAATATCTGCACACCATCGCCCAATGCATGACAGATTCAATGGGTCTTTCCGGAGCCGATGCGGTTTGCGGGATCGTTCCTATGTTTCACGTCATGGGTTGGGGTATCCCTTGGTCTGCTTTGATGTTGGGATGTAAACAAGTGTTGCCGCATCGATTTATGGATCCGGTGCGCTTGGTTCGCTTAATGGCCGATGAAAAAGTCACGCTGTCCGCGGGTGTTCCTACGATTTGGCAGGGCGTGAAATCAGCGATCGAAGCTAGCCCAAACGCTTACGACCTTTCGTCTCTCGAACGCTTAACGTGCGGTGGCTCAGCGCCACCGCCTTCGCTTATTCGTTGGTACTGGGACGTGCTTGGCGTTGAGATGATCCAAGGCTGGGGGATGACGGAAACGAGTCCGCTGGCTACGTTGTCTCGACGGGTGATGAAGCGAAGCCACTTGGAGATGACGCTTGATCAACAGTTCGACAACGTTGCGAAAGCAGGCCAATTAATACCAGGTCTAGAACTCGACATTTTCGACGAGGAGTTCAATCGCGTCCCACACGATGGGGAAAGTGTAGGCGAAATCTTGGTGCGTGGTCCGTGGATTTGTTCGGAGTACTTTAATGATCCACAGCCCGAGAAATTTCATGGCGACTGGCTCATTACCGGTGATGTCGGAAAGATCGATCCCGAGGAATATCTGATTATTTCGGATCGATCGAAGGATTTGGTCAAAAGTGGCGGTGAGTGGATTTCTTCGGTAGATCTCGAAAATCACATCGTTGCTATGGACGGCATAGTGCAAGCCTGCGTCGTTGCCCATCCCCACCCCCGATGGGACGAACGACCGGTCGCTTTGGTCATCCTGGAGTCTGGCGTTGACGTTGAGCCCGAAGGGATACTAGAACATTGTGCAACCGCGTTCGCGAAGTGGCAGCTACCGGACGATATATTGTTTGTCGATGAGATCCCATTGACTTCGACGGGCAAGATGGACAAGAAAATTGTGCGTGCTGATCTAGAAGAACGAGGCTACACACTTCCGGATCTTCGTGATGGTTCGCCTTGATTACGACGGGAGAACGTAAAGCCATGGAATTTTCAAACCGTGTAACGGACATGCTTGGTGTGGAGTTACCCATCGTTCAAGCTCCAATGGGTTGGATTGCCCGGTCTCAGTTAGCATCGGCGGTGAGCAATTCCGGTGGGCTCGGAATCATCGAAACCTCGTCCGGCGAACTCGACGCAATTCGTATTGAAATACAGAAGATGTGGGAGCTGACGGATAAACCGTTCGGCGTCAATATCGCACAGGCGTTTGTACGCGACCCCGATATCGTCCGTTTTGTAATCGACCAAGGTGTCAAGTTTGTGACGACGTCTGCGGGAAGTCCGGAGCGATACACGGACGAATTGAAAGCGGGTGGATTGACCGTTTTCCACGTGGTGCCGAGCCTGGCAGCCGCGAAAAAAGCGGTATCTTGCGGGGTTGACGGCCTCATTGTCGAAGGGGGCGAAGGTGGAGGATTCAAGAATCCGAGAGAGGTCGCGAGCATGGTGCTTTTGCCGTTAGTGCGTGCCGAAGTGGATGTCCCGATCATCGCGGCGGGAGGATTTGTAGACGGCGCTTCGATGGCGGCTGCATTCGCTTTAGGGGCTGAGGGCATCCAAATGGGAACCCGGATGGTTTCCGCCGCTGAGTCGCCCGTCCATCAGAACTGGAAGGATGCCATCGTCGATGCGCAAGAAACAGACACTGTTTTTTTGAACCGGTTTAATTCTCCGGCCCTGCGCGCATTGCGAACCGATAAGACCACTCGACTGGAAAAGGACCTCGAAACCAACGCAATGGCCGAATTTGGTACGTCCAAGGATCTTTATTTCGGTGGCGATATGGAAGCAAGCATCGCTCTGATTGGACAGGTCTGCGGCAGGATCGATGCGGTTCGACCGGTGGCAGATATTCTTGCGGAGATACGTGCAGAGTTCTTTGACGTTGTTGGTGGTATGGCAGCGCAGTATCTAGGAGAATTGCCTCATGAGTGATGTCACGGCCCAGGTTCGCTACATTAACGACGAGTGGAAAGAACGCGTTGATCGGGCTTTCATTTATTCAAAAGAAACGCGTCGCGCGAATACGTCCCTCCGAGAAGTTCAGATTTACGATGCGCGTCCCTTGCATGCAGCGAGTGAACTTGACCTGGACACTAACGGGTTTGTGTTCGCTGAATGCGACTTTGGTGTTAGCGACTTTCATGATGATGACGCGATCCGCGCATGCTACGACGAAGCACTTGTCCCGATGCTCAAATCTCTTAGTGGTGCTATCGAAGTGAAAGTTTCCGGGCATCAAGTTCGTACGGAAGATCCCTCGACATTCCTGGGCGCGTATTCTCGATACCTTCACTGCGATTATCCGTTGACACCTACGCCTGATCGAGAAGCCGGCATGTTGGGGCGCGATCTCGCCGGTGCGGACTACGCTTGGTTTAATATTTGGTCGCCCATTGAACGGACTGCGGAGCAGAACCAGTTAACGGTATTGGATGCGCGAACGCTTTCGATGGACGACATTTGTGAGTACCACTTCACGGAGCAGGCAGGTAACGGGTATGCGGCGATTCCCGCGCACAATCCGAACCACCGCTTTTTCTATTTTCCCCAGATGAAACCGAGCGAGGTCATCATCTTTAAACAGTTTGATTCCCGATCCGACAAGGCGATGGTGTGTCCCCATACCGCGTTTTATGACCCTGACGTAGGCGATCACTCTGCGGCTCGGCGAAGCGTCGAATTCCGAGCTCTCTGCGTATTCGGCTGAGCAACACAAGCACTAATGCGCTGATGCTAGCGTTCGTAAGCCAGCGCCATGGCAGGGGAATCGCCAATTAATTCACCGTCTTTGTAAACGAGTTTTCCGTTCACAAGCGTGTGCGTTATGCGGGACCTGAAAGTAAGACCACTGAAAGGAGACCAGCCACACTTGGCGTATATTGGCTCGTCATTTACGACTGTCTCGCGATCTGGATCTATGATGACTAGATCCGCCCAATAGCCTTCGCGAAGGTAACCGCGGCGACTGACGTCGAAAAGCTGTGCTGGCGCATGTGCGGTTTTTTGGACTACTTTTTCAATGCTCATGACCCCGTTTTTTACGTGCTCTATCAATGTGAGTAATGCGTGCTGAACGAGGGGTAATCCGGCAGGCGCGTCAAAGTAGGGTTGTGCCTTCTCTTCAACCGTATGGGGCGCGTGATCGGTGGCAATGACATCGATCCGATCTTCAACCACCGCCGCAAGAAGAGCTTCCTGGTCGGTACTCCGTTTAATGGCAGGGTTGCATTTGATGTCTGCACCTCGCGTCGCGTACCAACTGTCGTTACAAAAAAGATGGTGAACACAAGCTTCAGCGGTAATTCTCTTAGCTTCGATTGGACCGGGGTTGAACAAGTCCATTTCGCGGGCGGTCGTCAAATGGAGTATGTGGAGACGCGCGCCGTGTGTACGCGCCAGCTCGACCGCGAACGAGGACGATGCGTAACACGCTTCAGCCGAGCGGATGTTTGCATGTTCAATGAACGGGACGTCGCTGCCGAATTGTTCTCGTGCGCGAGCTTCGTTCGCCAAAATCATGGGCGTGTTTTCGCAATGAGTGGCGATGAGTACCGGTGCGGAGGAGAAAATCCCATTAAGTGTGTCAGGGTCGTCAACCAACATATTTCCGGTCGACGCCCCCATGAAGACCTTGATTCCGCAGGCGCTGGATGGATCGATAGACTTAATGTCTTCAAGGTTGTCGTTGGTCGCGCCAAGATAAAAGCCGTAGTTCGCGAACGAGTGCTTGGCCGCCCGATCGTATTTGCGTTGCAGTGCTTCGGCATTCGTGGTTTGGGGATTGGAGTTCGGCATCTCCATGTAACTAGTGACGCCGCCAGCGATCGCAGCACGTGACTCCGTCTCAATACTGCCTTTGTGCTCGAACCCAGGCTCACGAAAATGGACTTGGTCGTCGATCATACCCGGGACGAGCCATGACCCGACGGCATCGAGCTCACTAGCGGCACTAAGAGAGCCGCCGATTTGGACGATGCGACCGGATTCGATTGCGAGGTCCCCTTCAATAATGGTGCCCTCGTTGACCAGACGTGCATTTTTGATAACAAGATCGTAAGGCAATGCGCTTCCCCCTTTTGCGTTAAGTTTGCCCCGCCACAGTGGTCTATCGCAAACGGAGGCTCTCTCGAATGAAGCTACACTATTGTGGGGTCGGGGCTCTATGAACGAATCGTGACGGTTGTATGATGAGAAATTCTTGGACAGTCGGTATAAATGTCTAATCCACGGGTGCTGGAGCTTTTTCGAGCTCATTTACCGCCACAGTCGATCATCACTGATCAGGCTGCAGTGCGGCCGTTCGAAACCGATGGAATTACAGCCTTCCGCGAACGGCCATGGGTTGTTGTGTTACCCGAAACCGTTGAGCAAGTGCGGTCGGTGCTCCAAATTTCCCGGGATCACGACGTGCCCGTTGTCACTCGCGGTGCCGGGACTGGATTGTCGGGTGGGGCTCGGCCGATACGGGATGGCGTTTTGCTCACCATGTCGAAGATGAGCAAAGTCATTGAAGTTGATCTAGATGCTTGTACGGCAACCGTTGAGCCAGGCGTCACCAACCTTGCGATTTCAGATGCGGTACGCGAGCACGGACTCTATTACGCACCCGATCCGTCCTCTCAGATCGCGTGCAGCATTGGCGGCAACGTCGCGGAAAATTCTGGCGGTGTGCATTGCCTAAAATACGGATTGACGGTTCACAACGTATTGGGTATCCGCGTGCAAACCATCGAGGGCGAAGAGCTAGTCCTTGGCGGTAAAACCTATGACAGCCCTGGATACGATCTGTTGGCCCTGATGATGGGGTCGGAAGGAATGCTTGGGGTTGTGACTCAAGTGACGGTCAAGCTTTTACCTGAGCCCCCAGATAAACGAGTTTTGCTTGGGGTATACGATGACCTTCCGAAGGCGGGTGATTCGGTCAGCGCCATTATCGGTGCTGGGCTGATTCCAGCTGCATTAGAGATGATGGATGCCCTCGCGATACGTGCGGCGGAGGAATACGTGCATGCTGGATATCCCATCGATGCGGCTGCGATTCTCCTGTGTGAATTGGATGGGGTCGCGAGCCAAGTTGAGTCCGACGCAGATCGCGTTTCCGACATCATGAAGGCTAAAGGCGCGATCAATGTCCGTACGGCTACTACCGAGGAAGAGTGCGAACTCTTTTGGAAGGGCCGGAAGGCGGCCTTTCCCGCGGTGGGAAGACTCGCGCCAGACTACTACTGCATGGATGGTTCGGTCCCTCGCTATGCGATCGGACGGGTATTGTCCGAAATAACACGGTTGTCGACGGTTTATCAGTTGCCGGTTGCAAACGTTTTTCATGCCGGAGACGGCAACCTTCACCCCCTGGTTCTGTACGATGCGAATAAAGAGGACGAGCTTCAGAGGGCTGAAACATTTGGCGGAAAAATCCTTGAATATTGTGTTGCCGTGGGTGGCACGATTACCGGTGAACATGGCGTTGGTGTGGAAAAGCTTGATCAAATGTGTCTCCAGTTTAGCGAGGCGGAGCTCAATCAATTTCATCGCTTGAAAGCTGCGTTCGACCCCGGGGCGTTGATGAATCCTGGTAAGGCAGTGCCGGCGCTTGCCCGTTGTTCGGAATTAGGTGGTATGCACGTTCACGAAGGCAAAGTGCCGCACCCTGAACTGGAACGCTTTTGATGACCGGGGATGATTCGGAACGACTTATTACCCACGTGCGGTCCGCATTGGAGAGAGATCGAGCGATCTCCATTGAAGGCGAAGCCAGCAAAGCCTTTCTTGGTCCGCGGGCTGACGGCGAGTTACTTTCGACTCGCGGTCACACGGGCATTATTGAATATCGGCCCGACGAGCTTGTTGTCACGGCTCGTGCGGGCACCTTGTTGAGTGAGTTGGATGCGGCCCTTGGTGCCGAGAATCAAATGCTGGCTTGTGATCCCCCGCATTTTGGGGGCAAGGGTACGCTTGGGGGTGCTATTGCCGCAGGCTTTTCTGGTCCTGCTCGGCCATGGCAAGGCTCCGTTCGAGACGGATTATTGGGCGTGGAGTTGGTTAACGGCTATGGCGAACGTATGCAGTTCGGTGGCCAAGTCATGAAAAATGTTGCGGGTTACGATGTTTCTCGCCTGATGGTAGGAGCGCGAGGAACCCTTGGACTTATCCTAAGCGCCAGTCTCAAAGTGCTACCGAGACCGGAATATACCCGTACGGCCGTCGTCGCCGTTGATCGCGTTGAAGCCTGCAGTCGTTCGCTCAATCTTCTTCACAAGCCCTTTCCGATTAGCGGCTCGTGCTACGTCGATAATCATCTACACGTCCGTCTTTCAGGAAACGAAGCAGCCGTTGAAGATGCGTCAGAAACACTGCGTGCCGACCTCGAGGTCGAAGAGTCTTTTTGGGATCAAGTTCGAGATCACGAGCATCCTTTTTTTCATGGGAGTCGCCCTCTTTGGCGGGTTTCGCTAGCGCGAGGATCCTGCGCGTACTCGGAGATTTGTCAAGAGCAATTGGTCGAATGGGCCGGAGCTCAGGTGTGGGCGTACATGGATGACACCCAGTCCGTGATCGAGCTTGGTGAGGGCGAGCATGCGACGCCGTTTCGTAACGTGGCCGCCGATTCTTCGAAGCGGATCGGCACCGAAGACAAATATGTACGTCGGCTTAAAGCTGCGTTTGACCCTCAAGATATTTTTAATCGTGGGATGGTTGTCTAAGTGCAAACGAAGCTACCTGCATCGTTCTTGGAAACCGAAACTGGCCGGAGGGCGGATCAGATACTTAGGCGTTGTGTGCATTGTGGATTCTGCAATGCGACCTGTCCGACATATCTTGAACGCGGCGACGAGTTGGATGGTCCGCGCGGACGCATTTACCTTATCAAAGATTTGTTAGAAAGCGGCACCGCCAATCCTGTTGCGGCTAACCATCTTGACCGGTGCTTGACGTGTCGGGCGTGTGAGACGACGTGCCCGTCCGGGGTTGAATACGGCGAGTTGGCCGAAATCGGCCGGGACGTTTTGCGGCGTAGTGGATTTTCGAAACCTTCATGGATGACGAAACTGTTGCTCGTTCTCGTACGTCACCCGAATTGGCTTCGTTTGATCATGAGGTTGGGCCGCCCGGTACGGTTCATCTTGCCCGCGTCTTTGCGCGAGACACTCGCGTATTTGCCTCGCAGGGGTGAATCGGTTGGATCGGACAATGCCTCAGTCTTGATCATGCGGGGTTGCGTTCAAAGTGTGGTCACCCCGGAAGTCAACGATCATCTGGCGGGTTTGCTTCAAACGAGGGGAATTGCCTTTCGGTTTTCTGACGAGACGCGTTGTTGCGGTGGTATGGAATTGCATGCGGGTCTCCATAACGACGCTTTGAACCAAATGCATAGCAACGTGCGGGCGCTCGATTCCTCGCGGCTTCAGACGGTGATTTCGACGGCGAGCGGTTGCGGCGTGACGCTCAAGGAATACGGACGGTTACTTGGTTCGGACGAGGGTCGCGCGTTTTCGGCGAAGGTTGTGGACGCGGTGGAGTATCTGCAAACGTTTACGTTTACCAAGAAACGAAAGGACGTCACGCGGGTGGCATGGCATCCACCATGCACTTTGCAGCACGGCCAACGACTGCGAGGCGTGGTTGAATCGATCCTGACGAAAACTGGGTACGAATTGGTTCCGGTAAAGGACGTTCATCTATGTTGCGGATCTGCGGGGGTGTATTCCATTGAACAACCGGAACTTTCTCGTCAACTGCGGCAGCGAAAGATCGATTCGTTAATGGCAAATCAACCCGAGTTGATCGCGACTGCCAATGTCGGCTGCCAAATGCACATGGGTACAGTCGCTGATGTCCCGGTTGTTCATTGGCTCGAACTACTTCGTTGAAGCGGAGCGTTTTCCCGATGACGGGTCCAGATTCTTGTCGTACAGAAGAGGTACGAAACCGAGAGATCGCGCGGTGGTATGGAGCCTGGGGTCGAAACAGTGCGAGATCAGGCGGCGTAGTATTGGGTTGCGTTGGGTATATCTTTAGCTAGAGCTGAGTCGATTATTGCTTGCGCGTGTCCTGCGCATGTTCCGCAGCTGGTTGCAACGCCAAGTTCCTTGGCGACGGCCTCAAGATCACGATGACCCGCAGCTACAGCGTCGTTGATTTCGACGGTTCTCACAGCATGGCAAAGACAGATATACATCGTATTCGAAGTGTAAATGAGAATGATTAGCAATATCAACTACAAATGTGACTGCGTTTTATTAACATCTGTTAACGATTTTTATTATTAATATCAATAACTTAAGTATACATCGATGCATTTCGAAGTTACGATGAGCGCTTCACTGGAGGACTTCTTATGAAGCCACAAGACCCAGACATCATCATCCATCTAAATCGCGCGCTAAAGAACGAGCTGACGGCGGTCAATCAGTACTTCCTTCACGCCAAGATGTTCTCGGACTGGGGTTTAGAGCGAATCGGCGAATACGAAAAAAAAGAATCGATTGACGAAATGCGACACGCTGACGCGTTGATCGAACGGATTCTGTTTCTTGATGGTCTTCCCAATTTGCAAGATTTGGGCAAGCTAATGATCGGTGAGGACGTGAAGGAGATGCTCGAGTGTGACTTGGCTCTTGAGAACGCGGCGATGCCCGATCTTCGCGATTCCATCGTATTTGCGGAGACAAGTAACGACTACGTCAGTCGGGAATTATTTGAATCCATTCTCGAATCAGAGGAAGAGCACGTCGACTGGATCGAAACGCAACTTGAACTGATCGATAAAATGGGTATCGAGAACTACATTCAGTCGCAGATCTCTGACCCAAGTTGAGCGACAGAGACCATTATTTCTCAATCCACGTGCATCACCGGTATGAGAGTGTCGGTTTTCCCGCGCCGAATGCCCCATCGGATTAGCACGGTAAACATGAGCCCTGCAATAGCGAGCATGGTGATGCACCAAAACAGTGTCTGCAGGGGATGTTCGGCGGCACCGCCGATTTGATAACAAATGACCGCGGCGGCGTAGGCCACGACGACGCTCCAGGCCGTGCTAAAGACAGCCCAGAAGGGTCCAAGTTCTTTATAGATTACCCCGATCGTGGCGACGCAGGGCATGTAAAGTAGTATGAACAATAAATAGCTGAACGCCCCTAATTTGCCGTCGAATAAAGAGCGCATTGCAGCAATTGTGTTGAGTTCGACGGCTTGATTATCGGCGGCCGCAGTCGTATCCCTGAGTTCGCCCAAGTCTAAGCCTAGCGGGTCCGTGGCGGTTGAAACGAGCGCGGAAAGGTTTTTCGGAATGGTTTGCGCGGCCGCACCAAATTCGTCCAGTAGATTGAAGTCTGCTTCGTCCACCGGGGTCTGGCTATAAAGGGCATCGAGGGTTCCAACCACTACTTCCTTAGCAAAGATGCCGGCAAAGATTCCGACGGTGGCTGGCCAATTGTCGTCGTCGATGCCCATGGGTCGAAAGGCCGGGGTAATCGTTCGTCCGATCGCAGAAAGGACCGAGTCGTTTGTGTTCTCATTGCCAAAACTGCCATCGGTACCGACGGAATTGACCACATTTAAAACCACCACCACCATCACGATGGCTTTACCTGCTCGAGTAACAAAGCCTGAAAGCCTTTGCCAGGTATGAATCAGGACACCTTTTAAGGTGGGCATATGATACGCAGGAAGTTCGAGGATGAAGGTAGACGTGCCTGAGTGAAGCAAGTGGCGACGAACCACCATTGCCGAAACGACAGCAACAGCAATACCGATGAAATAGAGCGCGAAAACAATGTTTTGTCCATTGTTGGGAAAGAATGCTGCTGCAAATAGCGCGTACACCGTCAGCCGTGCTCCACACGACATAAACGGCGCCATGATAGTTGTGAGAATTCTGTCAGGTTGATTGTCGAGACTCCGCGTCGCCATCACCGCCGGGACATTGCAACCAAATCCGACAATCAACGGAACGAAAGATTTACCAGGGAGACCAAGCCGTTGCATCAGCCGATCCAAAACGAAAGCGGCTCGTGCCATGTACCCGGTGTCTTCTAGAAAGGTCAGAAAGAGGAAGAGACAAGCGATAACGGGAATGAACGTTCCGACCAGTTGGATGCCCCCGCCGATTCCATCGGCAATGAAAGTCCTAAGCCAAGCGGGAAATCCGATTTGTCCAAGAAGTATTCGTGGACCGTCAACAAATAGGGCATTGCCGGCAATATCAAAGAAATCGATAAAAGCCGAACCGACGTTGATAGTAAACATAAACATCAGGTACATCACGCCAAGAAAAAATGGAAAGGCGAAGTATCGGTTTAATACCAATTGGTCTATGCGGTCGGTAATTGGACGCGTTCGTTTGGATTCGACCACGCTGCGTTCTACGACTTCGTCAATCAACGCGTAGCGCTCGGTCGAGTCGTCAAGAACGGAAAATGATCGGTACGTGACGACGCATAAACTGTTCTTTAATTCCTTGATACCGCGATTTCGGGTGGCCACCATGGGAATCACGGGACAGGCAAGATCCTTGGCGAGTTGCGGGACGTCGATCTCGATGCCTAGTTGTTCAGCGCTGTCGAGCATATTGAGCGCGACCACGACGGGTATCGATTTTTCTCGCAATTGCGTGGTCAGGAAAATGCCGCGGGATAGGCTGGTGGCGTCAATAACGTTGACGATGACGTCTACGGACGGCCCGGAAATAAATTCGCGCGCAATTCGCTCATCGATTGCTTCGGTAGCGTCGCCCGAGTCGAGGCTGTACGTGCCCGGTAGGTCGATAACTTCAAACATGTTTTCTTGGTGAACGAATTGCCCCGACTTTCTTTCCACGGTGACACCGGGCCAATTACCAACACGCTGGCGAGCGCCGGTGAGGGCGTTAAACACCGTGGACTTTCCGCTGTTTGGATTGCCAACCAAGCCGATCGTAAGCATCAATATGACGTCCGAGGGAGAATTGACGTGGGCGGTTCTTCGGTTGCAATTAGGAGGCAATCTGCCTCTTTGGCACGAATAGCCAACCGAAATCCGCGTAATTTAAGCTCGATGGGGTCGCCCAGCGGGGCGGTACGAACGACTTCGAATTGAGTTCCTCGTACCAGTCCCAAGCTCTGCAAACGCGCGACGTAGGCACTCGCATCGCGGAACCCAATGATGGTTGCGGTTTGACCGATGGCAAGTTGTTGGACGGACAACATCCGTCAATCGTACCCTAATCGCAAATAATTCTCATTCGCGAATAGTGTTGAAATCGTCGACTAAGAGCTTTTACGAGATGGGCTTATGTTGGCTTGCGGGTCAGGTCTCATCTCGTTTTCGAACGTAGAGCACCAGTTCGTGATCGACCAAGTCAAAACCATATTCGCGAGCGAGTTCCTTTTGCAGATTCTCAATGTTGTCGCTGACAAACTCAGTTACGGTACCGGTATCGATATCGATCATGTGATCGTGATGGCTTTCGTGGGCTAATTCGTAGACGGCATGGCCGTCATCGAAGTTGTGTCGGTCGACAATACCGGCGGATTCAAATTGCATGAGCACTCGGTACACGGTGGCTAGACCTACGGATTCGTCACTGGCGATGAGTTTTCGATAGACGTTTTCTGCCGACAGGTGATGGGGCCCTCCGGCTTCCAGTACCTCAAGGACTTTGAGACGCGGAAGCGTCACTTTTAGACCTGCGTTTTTAAGGTCTTTCTGCGGCAACGTGGTGTCCTCTATGGTGGAGTCTAAACCGTAGCCGCCTATCGGTTGGACGTCAATCGCCGAACGTAAAGACGTCAACGAATTGGCGTTTTTGAATTTTCCATCCAGCAGTTGTTTTCGCGCAAATGTCGTGATACTCGCCCAACGCAGTGGCGCCGGATGTCTGAATGGGGAGTTCAGTCGCGGCCGCGATGGTGACGGTAACGTAACTAACGACACGCGCTTTTTCGGGCGTTTCGACGGTGACCTGAACATTACTCATAACATGCCTGGTGGTTTGGCCACTACTGTCGAGCATGCGTTTGCGAATCGCGGCACGACCTTCAAACCGTTGGCCGCGGAACAAAAAGACTCCGTTTTCGGCGAATACGTTGGCGTAACCGTCAGGGTCGTCGTGATCACGGCTGTGCGCATAGGCGTGAACTAAATTAGTGCACGCCTCAACAATCGCTGACGCATGAGCTAAACAGGTGGTTTGAAAGAAAAGCACAAAGATGATCAATAGACTACGCAATACTGAAGCCTCCACACACAGCCAGCGATTGGCCCGTCACAAAATCCGACGCAGAACTTGCGAAGAAAACAGCGGCCCCCCCGCACTCCTTAGGTTCACCAAAACGGCCTGCCGGTGTCCGTTGAACGATTTGTTGATGAAACGGTTCGTTGTCGATAACGGGTCGGGTCATGTCTGTGGTAATCCAGCCAGGGAGTATGCAATTGACCTCAATATGGTGAGGGGCCCAGGCAACGGCGAGGGATTTTGTAAGCTGTACTACGCCGCCTTTACTGGCAGAGTAATTGGGCACCTGCGCACTACCAAATAGCGAATACATCGAACCAATGTTGATAATTTTCCCGAATCCGGCTTGCTTCATTGCCCGAAACGCTTGCCGTGAAAAGCGAAAAACGCTGCGTAGATTGGTGGTGACAACGCTGTCCCAAAGAGCGTCCGACATATCCTCAGGCGATTCACCCGCTGCGATCCCTGCGTTATTGACGAGAATTTGTAAGCCGCCGAAGGCGTTGATCGTTTCGTCTATCGTGGCGTCGATGTCTTCGAGATCGTCTACGTCGCAGCGCACGGGTCGGCATCGTCCACCATGGCGATTAATTTGGCTGGATGCTGCTTGGTTTTTTCCCTCGTCGCGACCGGCGATTACTACATTCGCTCCTGCTTCGGCGAGTGCCTCAGCGATACCTAGGCCGATGCCTCCATTGCCGCCGGTGACGAGTGCCGTTCGTCCAGTCAGATCGAATGTCGCCATGATCTGCAACCCTTACTTTTTGTCGTTGGTGGAGTTTAATGGGGTTCGAAGCATAGGAGTAAGAGCATGTTGAATTTGTCGATACCGGACCACGTCATTCCGTTACGCGCCAAGGTTTTGGACTTTATTGAGCGAGAAATTTATCCATTGGAGAGCACGCTCTATCAAGAAACACCCGAAAGCCGGCGAGGCTTGATGAGGGGATTGATGCAAAAAGCGAAAGACGAACATCTATGGGCGCTGGGTCATCCAGAGGAAATTGGCGGTGGCGGTCTCCCCTTTATGGATTATGTGTTTGTTAATGAGGTCGTCGGTCGCTCGAGCCTTGCAACCGTCGCATTGGGTACGCACTCGCTGCAGGATTCGATCATGCTAAATCGCTACGCAAGTCCAGAGTGGCGCGAAAAATACCTCGATCCACTGGTCGGGGGGGAAATTTTCCCCAGTTTTGGGATGACCGAACCGGATGTGGCGAGTTCTGATCCGACCCAACTGCAAACTCGGGCCGAACTCGAAGGAGATGAATGGGTAATTAATGGCCGTAAGTGGTTCACATCAGGGGCGGCGACTGCGGCCTATACCACCGCCATGGTTCGTACGGAGCCAGACGATACGCCTCCGCATGCCTCTTTCTCCATGATCATCGTCCCCACCGATACCGACGGATACAACATCGTTCGCGATGTCGCAGTGATGGGTGAATTTGACGGCCACTACGAGGTCGTTTACGACGACGTTCGGGTTCCGAAAGAGAATTTGCTCGGTACACGGGGGCACGGATTCAAAATCGCCCAGGATCGTCTCGGCCCGGGTCGAATTTTTCACTGCATGCGATGGCTCGGGCAGGCTCAACGCGCGTTCGACCTGATGTGTAATCGAGCAAACGAACGCGTTGCCTTCGGTAAACCGTTGGCTGAACACCAGCAAATCCAGAAGTTTATTTTCGATACCGCCTGCGAAATTCAAGCGAGTCGATTGCTCACACTGCACGCGGCCCAAAAGATCGACCAAGGAGACGAAGCTCGAATCGAAATAGGGTTGATTAAGGTGTATGGCGCGTCGATGTTGCACAACGCCATTGATCGAGCGATCCAAGTGCATGGCGCGAAAGGAGTGACCGAAGATACGCCGTTAGAACGAATGTATCGTCAGGCGCGATTCGCGCGCATATACGATGGTGCCGACGAAGTGCATGTCCAGACCACGGCTCGCCGATTGCTACGATCGTATAGCGAAGGCGGCAATTATGATTTCGGAACTAGATAAGGAGATAGATGAATGCAGGAGCAGCACACGACGATTCAAACGGCGGATGGCGCGATGAATACATTCATCACCTGTCCCGAAGAAGGAGGACCGTACCCGGCTGTCATTTTTTATATGGATGCGCCAGGCAAGCGGGAAGAGTTGCATGATATGGCACGGCGTATTGCGACGGTCGGCTACTACGTTGTTCTACCCAACCTTTATTACCGTGACGTCTCTGAATTTCATTTGGGCATGCCCGACGCGACACGCGAAAGAATGCGCGAGCTCATGGACAACCTCTCTAATGCCGTTGTGTGCGAGGACACGCGGGCTATTTTGGCGTTTCTTGAGGGGGAGAAATTGGCTTCGGACGGTCCGGTTGGTGCGGTTGGTTACTGTATGAGCGGTCCGTTCGTTTTCGCGGCAGCAGCGGAATTTCCTGAAAGAATCAAAGCAAGCGCTTCTTTGCACGGCGTGCGCCTGTTTACTGATGAAGATACCTCGCCCCACTTGACCGCGGACAGGATTCAAGGCGAGATCTACTTTGGTTGTGCTGAAACCGACGATTGGGCGCCGCCAGAAATGGTCGAAAAACTGGATTCTCATCTTGCGTCAACGGGCATCGATTACCGGATCGAGTGGTATCCGGATACTGCCCACGGATTCGTTTTCCCACAGCGAGAAGGTATTTATCACAAAGAATCAGCAGAGCGGCACTGGGAGCGTCTATTTTTGTTGTTTAGAAGAAATCTTTAAGATCCAAATTGCCGATGTGCATGCCGCAAGTTTCGTCAAATAAGATTTTGGCTATTGCGTGGAGCGCCAACGTAATGGTTCAGGTGCCCAGGTACCTAAGCGTTCGCTGATGCTTTGATAGAGGCTGGGATCGGCGCCTTGCCAGCGTAAGTCGTCTAGGTTTTCTTCGAGGGGTACGTTCGTCGCAAGGGTCGCGAGGACACGGTATAACCTGGCCTCGTCGAGATGTTCTTGGAGTGTTGTCGCGAGTCTCGGTGCCCCCCGAATGGGTACCGCCCAATCGTCACAATTTGGAGGGATCGCCTCTATCGAACCATAGACTGACAGTAGTTTCGCTGCGGTTTTTGCGCCGAAACCCGGAACGCCCGGGATACCGTCCGCGGAATCGCCTACCAGCGCGAGCCAATCGGGGATGCTCGTCGGGCCGCAACCGTTTCGCTCACGCACGCCATCTTCATTGATGACGCGGTTGCGAATTCGGTCGACCTGAACAATTTTGGAACCGGTGACACACTGACCGAGATCTTTGTCGGGCGTCATCACCCTGACCTGAGTTACTGCCTCTCGCCAGCGATTGGCTGCGGTAGCAAGGGCATCGTCGGCTTCGAAACGATCCATTGACCAAACCACGATGCCTAGCGCCTCGACAGCCTCTTCGACCAGATCCATTTGCGCGACAAGAGCGGGTTCCATTCCTTCACCGGTTTTGTAGCCGTCAAACAAGTCGTTGCGAAATGATTCAATCGGATTATCAAATGCCACCGCGATGTGGGTCGCGTGTTCCCTCGGATCGCTGAAAAGCGCTAGCAGCGAGTCCATAACGCCCAACGTGGCTTTGACGTCGGACCCGTCCACAGCCACGCGTTCGGGTCGCCGTGAAAAGTGGGCTCGATAGAGCTCGAAGGTGCCATCGACGACATGAAGACGCATCAGTGCTTCCGACTAGTTAGGCCTTTCGGAGGCATCAATTCGATCGCATATTCGTAACGTTGAACGACAGCGTGAGCGGTAATGTCTGGCGTACAAACAAACATGTCCTAATACGGTAGCATGACATTGTCTCGCCGATCCGGTTCTTGTGCGTTGTCGTTGTGGGCACGACGGGATTAGGACCACGGGTGACGGTAATCCGATGGTGGACACCGACCGAGTTATATGACGATTGGCGGGTTGGGGAGTGGACATTTGTCGAGTTTATTGGAAGTAAATAACCTTCACGTGAGCTTCGGTCGCGATCCCGCGGTTCGCGGAGTTTCTTTCACGATAGATGCTGGCGAAACACTTGCGTTAGTCGGAGAAAGCGGTTCGGGGAAATCCGTGACAGCGCTCTCTGTCCTGCAGTTGTTGCCATATCCGCTTGCGAATCATCCGGCCGGTAGCATCACCGTCAATGGCGTTGAGGTGATGGGCGCTGACCATCGCGAACTCCTCAAGATACGAGGGGGCGTAATCAGTATGATTTTCCAAGAACCGATGACGTCGTTGAACCCTCTTCACACGATCGTAAAACAAGTCGGTGAGGCCCTCGTTGTCCATAAGCGCTTGTCGACTAAGGACGCCAGAAATAGGACGCTCGAGTTGTTGCATCTGGTTGGTCTGCAGGATGCGGAGACGCGGTTGGGCGACTATCCCCATCAGCTTTCTGGGGGTCAAAGGCAACGTGTAATGATCGCGATGGCGCTAGCCAACGAGCCCAAACTCCTAATCGCCGATGAGCCCACGACGGCTCTTGATGTGACCATTCAAGCCCAAATTCTGCAGCTCCTAAATGATCTTCAAAAGGAGATGGGCATGGCGCTGATGCTCATCACTCACGACCTCGGCATCGTTCGCACCATGGCAGATCGCATTTGTGTGATGACCGAGGGGGAGATCGTCGAACGCGGATCACGCGAGGCCATCTTTGACCGACCGACTCACGAATACACGCGTCATTTACTCGCCGCGGAGCCCAAAGGGGAACCTGCCCCCGCAGAGGGTTCCCCGCCGGTGGTAGCGGAAGCCCGCGATTTGACGGTTAATTATCAGGTCAATAAGGGATGGTTCGGCAAAAAGTTTTTCAAAGCCGTTGATAGCGTCGATGTCGTTGTACGCGCGGGGCAGACCGTGGGAGTGGTTGGCGAGTCGGGGTCTGGCAAGACGACGTTGGGTCTCGCCATGCTGCGGTTGCTGCACAGTGAAGGGCTAGTTCGTTTTAACGGCGAGGACATTCAAAGCACCAAGAGAAAGTCGTTGATCTCCATGCGTCGAGACATGCAGATTGTTTTTCAGGACCCCTACGGCAGTTTGTCTCCACGCATGACGGTACAAAATATCGTCGAGGAAGGTTTGCGCGTTCACGAACCGGACGTCGGGAGTGATCGGCGTCGTACACGAGTCGCTGAAGTGTTAGCCGAGGTGGGTCTTGAAGCCAGGATGATGGACAGGTACCCCCACGAATTTTCGGGTGGTCAACGTCAACGAATTTCGATTGCTCGGGCGATGGTGTTGCGACCCAAGTTCGTGGTTTTAGATGAACCCACGTCAGCACTCGATATGTCCGTTCAGGCTCAGATCGTCGATTTGTTACGGGACCTACAAGAAAAGCACGGGCTTGGTTATTTGTTCGTCAGCCATGACCTTAAAGTTGTCCGCGCCCTTGCTAACTGGCTGATCGTCATGCGTGAGGGCAAGATTGTGGAACAGGGGCCGGCGCGACAAGTTTTCGAGACCCCAACCACGGATTATGCCCGCGCACTTTTCGATGCCGCGCTTGATATGCGTGTTAACGAGGAATTCGTCCGACAATAGTC
>DCBA01000046.1:0-1229 GCA_002313255.1 Gammaproteobacteria bacterium UBA1119
CCGCGTAACTTCGTCTTCCGAGTTCGTGAGTTCGAGCAGATGGAGCTCGAGTTCTTTGTCGAGCCGGGAACCGACGAAGCGTGGCACGAAAAATGGATCCAGCTACGTATGGACTGGTGGTCGAACCAAGGCGTGGATGAAAACGCGTTAAAACTATTGCATGTGCCAGCCGGTGAACTTGCGCACTACTCCAAAGCCACGGTCGATCTAATGTATCGATTCCCTCATGGACTTGAGGAACTCGAAGGCATAGCCAACCGCACCGATTTTGATCTCGGTTCCCATACCAAGAATCAAAGTGAGCTCAATATTTCTGCCACGGTATTACCGAACAACGAGTCGAACGCAAAGCTTGCCGTTCAAAACCAACAACAAAAACTGTGGACCGTACCCTACGTTATCGAGCCGTCTGCAGGTGTGGACCGAGGTGTACTAGCGTTATTGAACGAGGCCTACCGCGTCGAACAACTTGACGGCGGTAAGGAACGCACAGTCCTGTCGTTTAAACCACATCTTGCCCCCATTAAAGCCGCGGTCATTCCGCTTAAACGGAATCATGAGGGCCTTGTTACTCAAGCCAAAACGATCAAAGCCGATCTGCAAAACCTGGGTCTGGGTCGCATCCTTTTGGAAAACTCGGGAAACATAGGTAAGAGTTACCGTCGCCATGATGAAGTCGGAACCCCGCTTTGTATCACCGTCGATTTCGAGACGCTGGAGAATGCGAGTGTTACGGTCCGCGACCGCGATACGATGGAGCAACAACGTATCGTAATCGACGACTTAGCAGCTTACGTCAGCGACTACCTCAAGTAGCCGACAACCAACTCAAGGTCATCGTTCACTAGTCGATCTTGTTACACTTGTCGATAGGGCCTATAGCTCAGTTGGTTAGAGCAGTGGACTCATCAAATGGTGCGCTTCCGCGCGAAAGCCGGAAGATGAACGGGATGAATTCAGGGAAACCTAAATCGGTTTCGGCCGACACGGCAATCCTGAGCCAAGCCGGGGGTACACCGCCGGAAGGTGCAGAGACTACCTGAGGACTGAAGATCGTTAGGATCATCAAGTGTCCTTGATAACAGGCGAGAGCGTCCCGCGCCCTTCGGGGCGGTGAGATAGTCCACACCGACTGGAAACATTCGGGTTTCCCAGAACCGATAGACGCGGTCTGGGATTGTGAATCCATTGGTCCCAGGTTCGAGTCCTGGTGGGCCCACCAAATTAGA
>DCBA01000046.1:1629-17356 GCA_002313255.1 Gammaproteobacteria bacterium UBA1119
TGCATTCGATTAAGTCCGGTGCGTTCCGGACTATTCTGGGGGTAGAGTTGGGGGTAGCTCAACGTACGCGGGGGTAACCGTGCCCCTTACGGATGTCGCCATCCGAACAGCCAAACCGCGCGAAAAACCGTGCACGCTGTATGACCGCGCCGGACACCAGTCCAGAGAGTGCAACTCAATGGGCCCGGGCGCCGTGCTCCTCCACCGCCTCGCGCGCGGTCACGAACACGCCACCCCTTTTCGCGAGCGCATCGAGCAGACGTTCCAGCATCAGCAGCCGATGTCCTCGGCCGATCACGAACGGGTGACACGTGAGCGTGTAGACACCCCACGGCAGCTCGCGCGCGAGCCAATCGAAATCGCCGAGCCAGTTCTCGAACACGCCGGTTGCAGGCTTCAGCCCCGCCCCCCGGAAAGACTCGAAGTGCGTGAAGTCGTCGAGCGACCAGCTGACCGGCAGTTCCACGAGCGCGGTGGGCGAGCCGAACACGACGGGTTTGCCCGCCTCCACGGTATCGCCGGTGCGTGCCTGGTACGGCAGGTAGTCGTGACCCATCATGCTGCTGTCGTACGCGAATCCCTGCTCGAGCAGGAGATCCACGCTGGCACGGCTGAGATCCCACGCAGGCGATCGGTAGCCGCGCGCCGGCGCGCCGCTGATACGCTCGATCGCAGCGTTGCCGCGAACGAGCTGGGCGAGCTCCTCGTCCCGGGTAAGCCCCGCGGGCGAGACGTGGTCGTAGCCGTGATGACCGATCTCGTGACCCGCCTCGTGAATCGCGCGGCACGTGTCGGGATAGGCGTCGATCGTGAGTCCCGGAATGAACCACGTGGAGCGGATACCGCGGCGCGCGAGCAGCGTGAGCAGGCGCTCCGCGCCGACCACACCAAACTCGCCGCGCGAGACCGGGGTCGGCGAGGTCTGGCCGAGTGCGAGCCACAGCGCCACAGTGTCGAAGTCGAACGTGAGGCACACGAGGTGACGGGGGCTGTTCACAGCGGTGAAACCGGTGTGCGCAATCGATACCAAGCCAAGCAGTAAAGCAAGACGGTTATTGCGAGGATGATCGTCAAGACGATGATCACCATTTCAGTTCTCCATTCTCGGCGTCAGATAGGGTTGAATCAGTTCCACCGCTCATGCCCGGAGCATACTGCAAACCAGAAAATACCCGCGCCCGCCCGGACGTTCGGTTTTGCTCACCAAAAAAAGAAAGGCTCTGCCTAGGCTTTTGTTATGGTCTATTCCAGAGGTCCTTAAAGAACCTAGGCGTATGTTAGATCGGGCTCAAAAAGAATTAGAACTCCGTGAACTCATGAGGAAGAAGGTACGGCCTTTGATCGAGTGTGGATAATCAACTGATCGAGCAGATCGAGGCGGCAAGGGCGCGCACCGGTGACGATGCCCGTCCCGGAGTTGTCGAAAAGATCCATGCCTCAGACCGCCTCACGGCCCGGGAACGGATTACGCTGCTGTTCGACAAATCGAGCTTTATCGAATACGGCGCCCTTGCCGGCGCTACCACGCGGCCGAATGACGAGCATTATGCCGACGGATTGGTGGCGGGCGTCGGGCTGATCGCGGGCCAGTCGGTCGTCGCGGCCAGCTACGACAGCAGCGTACTGGCGGGCACTCAGAGCGATCGCAATCATCGCAAGATCGCCAAACTACTCTATCTCGCGGTGGAGCACCGCTGGCCGTTTGTCTGCTTCGTCGAGGGTGCTGGGGCACGACCGGATGATCCACTTCCAGCTCCACCCATTGCCGTGTCACCGCGTGGCCGCTTCGAACTCTATGATGGTCTGGCGGAATTAAACGGCTGGGCACCCACCGTCGCCGTGGTCACCGGTAATGCCGTCGACGGTCACGCCGCCATCGCGATGTTGTGCGATCTGGTGATTACGAGCAGCGATGCGACGTTCGGTTCAGCGGATGGTCATTCCCGCGCAGTCACGGACTTTGCTAAAACCGGCGACGTCGACATAGTTGCCAAGAACGAACACGACGCGATCGAGGGGGCACGGCGCTATCTGTCGTTCTACTTGACGGAACCGTCGAGCGGCGACGCTCCACCGGACGCTGAACACATCGCCGATATCATTCCCCAGAACCGGCGCCGCCCCTACGATATACGCAAGGTGATCGCCTCCTTCGCCGACGCAGACAGTACGCTCGAGCTCGGCGCCGACTGGGGTCGTTCCATGCTGACGGTACTGGCACGCCTTGGCGGAAGGACCGTCGGTATCTATGCCAATCAACCCAAGTCGCCACTGGCGGGCGCTATTGATACCGCGGCCGCGGACAAGGCGTCCCGATTCGTTGAGCTATGCGATGCGTACGAGTTTCCCATCGTCACTTTCATCGATAATCCCGGGTTCATGGTTGGTCCCCGGGCGGAGCAGGAGGGTATTGCCCGACATCACGCACGGCCGCTGGCGGCACTGCATCATCGCACCGTACCTCTCTATTCCGTGCAGATCCGCAAGGCCTACGGGCTCGGCCCCTATGCCATGTCCGGCTGGGGCGCGGCCCGTCGCGTGCCGGAGCTGCGACTCGCCTGGCCGTCGGTCGAATCCGGGGGCATGTCTCTCGAAGGTGCTGCCTATCTGGTGAAACGCAAGGAAATTCTGGCCGCCGAATCCCAGGAAGAAGCGCTCGCGATCCGCGATGACTATGCGGAACGCATGCGCGACGCGGCTTCGGGGCTGCGGGCCGGCCGCGGCTATCAGTTCGACGACATCGTCAAGCCCGCTGATACTCGGCAACGAATTCTTGCCATGCTGCAGCGCACGCCGAGACGCTTTTCGGCACACAAAAAACATCCCATCGATCCGCGCTAATGCCATGAAGAACGAAACCAACGACGCACTGCGTCAAGCCAAAGATTCCCAGCAGGACACCTCGCGCCCTGACGTCGTCACCCGCGTGCATTCAGGAAACAAGCTGACCGCTCGAGAACGCGTCGATCTGCTGCTCGACCCCGACTCGGCCGTGGAATACGGCAGTATCGCCGCCAAGAGTCGCGACGGTGAGTGGATCGCAGAAGCGGGCGGAGTCGATTTTGTCGGCACCATCGACAGCCAGCCGGTCATCGCTTCCTCAACGGATTACACGGATCACGGCGGCGGCTACGGCGCCGGCCGCCTGGGCCGACTGTTCGGCCTCGCCTACGAGCAACGCTGGCCGGTAGTGATGTTCGTCGATGGTGGCGGCAGCCGCGCGCGCCATCCAAGGACCGGTCTGGGACACATCGAAACCAGCGGCCCCATTGGCCGGTTCTCATTTCTCGACGGGGTACCCGAACTCTCGGGCTGGGCGCCGGTCGTTGCCATCGTATCGGGCCCCTCCTTTGCCGGTCATGCCAGCCTGGCCGGATTCTCAGATTTCCTGATCAGCACTCCGGGTTCGGCCATCGGCATGGGCGGTCCACCCATGGTGGAAGCCTCGCTGGGGCACCGGCTGAAAGCCAACGAGCTTGCTGGTTCAGAGATGCACGAGGTTGGTGGCGGTATCGATCTGCTGGTCGCCGACGAGCGCGACGCGATCGCTGCCGCACGACGGTTTCTCTCTTACTATCGTGAGGATGACGCGCGGGCCACCGACACCCGCCCGGGAGCGAATCTCGACAACATCACGCACGACGCCGAAGACCGCTACGACGTGCACGAGGTCATCCAGGCCCTGGCCGATCCTGGCAGCGTGTTCGAGCTGCGCCCGCAGTTCGCCCGATCGCTGATCACGGCGCTGGCCCGGATCGACGGCAGAACCATCGGCGTCATGGCCAATCAGCCATTGGTGGATGACGGCGTCATCGACCAGAACGCCGCCACCAAAATTTCCCGCTTCGTCGAACTATGCAATACCTATGAGTATCCGATGTTGTCGCTGATCGACACGCCAGGGTGCATTAGTCGGTGGCAATTAAAAGGACAGGATCCGGGCGTCGATCCGCTGCTGACTCGCTGGCATGCGAGGCCACTGATCGCACACCAGCAGCGCACCGTGCCGCTCATCAGCGTTCAGCTGCGCCGCGGTCGTGGGCTGGGCGCGGCGCTGATGACCGGAGTCTCCAGCACCCGCGGTGTACCCGCCCTGCGGCTGGGCTGGCCGACGGCAGAAATCGGGCATCGCGACGGCTTCTCGGCAGTCGTCGATCACAACGCGTTCGACGACATCGTGGCACCCGGACAGACCCGCCATCGAATAGAGCGAATGCTGCGCCTGTTCAAGCGCAAGCTCGATCGGCCGCAGAAGAAACATCATATCGACAGTTGGTGACCGTCATGCATTTGGATGGCAGCTGACTAAATCCATCGATCGAATCCATCCAAATTAGAGTGCAGTTACGACCCAGAAGATACGAAAAAAGTCAGCCGAACGGGTTTTAGTATCGCCCCA
This sequence comes from Gammaproteobacteria bacterium UBA1119, assembly GCA_002313255.1. GTDB lineage: Bacteria > Pseudomonadota > Gammaproteobacteria > Pseudomonadales > Azotimanducaceae > UBA11889. The sequence goes on from DCBA01000046.1 coordinate 6,029, forward strand.
GCGCTCACGATCAGCGGTGTTCATCGCCGTAGACTGTTCTTTCATTTATCAATGCTTTAATCCTGTCTTCCTTGTAACCCAGGCCAGACAGCACCTCCTGTGTATGTTCCCCTAACTCTGGGACTCCGGACGAGGGTTTGAACACCTGTTCATTGATTCTGTAGCCATTGGTTGTCACTTCGAATTCACCAGCGGCACTGTTAACTGACGTCAATAGTTCACGGGAAGCAGGTTGTCCGGTTTCAAGTACCTGCGTCAGATTTCTTACACCGCCTCCAACTACGCCCGCTTTAGCGAATATGTCGTCCCATTCCAGTGCGGTTTTTTCAAGCATCGTTTGTTCGACGACCGCCTCGACCTCAACACTATGCTCCGCGAATGCTTTGCCATTGAAATCAGCAAACCTTTTGAGTCCCATCGCCGCACAGATGGATCGACAGTGGACCGGTAGGTACCCGGCTAACATCACGTATCCCTCTTTTGCCTGGAACCGACCAAGCATTGGACCGTCCCGGTTCCCGGCTGGTTCTCCTGACTCTTGTCCTGTGGATGCTGTGATACTTGTGTTTCTATTTAGCAACAGCATTGTCACATCCTGCATGGCAATGTCGATTCGCTGCCCCTCCCCCGTTTTCTCTTTGAGCAGCACTGCAGCCAATATCGCTGAAGTTGCGTGCATACCGGTCGCATAATCAAGAACGGGACCGCCTGTTCGAATCGGCCCATCGCCTCGTACATTCACCGACATATACCCGGACGTCGCCTGAACAACATCATCGAACCCGGGACGATGGCCGTGAGGACCCGTGTGACCAAAAGCGGATATTGATGTGTAAATGATATTTGGAGCCCGGTGCTTTACCGATTCATAGTCGAGCCCGTATTTCCTGAGTGCACCTGGTCTGTAATTCTCAACAAAAATGTCAGCATTCTCACTGAGCTTGAGAACGATCTCTGCGCCTTCCTTCTGCGTGATGTCTATGGAAACGCTTTTCTTGCCTGCGTTTTGAGGTACGAAGCCTGAACCCAGCTTCTTGTCTAACTGCTCCTCTGTTCCACCCCAACCACGGACCATATCTCCCTTAAGTGACTCAACTTTGACAACGTCTGCGCCCAGTAATCCCAGTTGATAAGTACAGTAAGGTCCGGCAAGTACGTGTGTCAGATCCACAACTCGTAGACCGTCAAGTGGTTTTGGACTCACGTTTGGTCTCTCCTTATTCGTTTTGATACTTGCTTAGAGTCTTGAGAACCTTAGCATCCGTGCTGTTTGGCCGTAGAGAAACGTTTTTCGATACGAATTGGCATATTCTTTCACCTTCTCGGACATCTAAATCAGGTGGATTTCGGGTGACACATGGCATGGTTGTTGCCCCACAGCCAGAGGCGGCTGAGGCGGGCGCGTTAGTACTAGATGGTGGTGGTAATGCTGTAGATGCGGCGATTGCTGCAGCGCTAGTGCAAACGGTCGTTGACCCTCTAATGTGTGGCATCGCGGGTTTTGGGGTGATGCACGTGCGACTGCCGGATGGTAGTCATACGTGTATCGATTTCCACGGACGCGCACCGCTTGCAGCGACCGAGGATATGTGGGCTGACAAACTCGTGGCGGAAACAGAAGACGGTTTCGGCTTCATTCTGGAGAACTACGTCAACGACATCGGCTACGGCTCGATCACAGCACCGGGTTCTTTGCTGGCATTCGCCGAGGCGCTTACGCAGTTTGGTACGGTAAAGCTTGAAGACTTGCTCGACGAGCCGATCCGTTATGCGGATGAGGGGTTTCTCGTTCGTCCTCACGTTGCCCATTACTGGAACCTGACGGAACCCGAAGGACGCGTACCCCATATCCAGCGCCTATCACGGCTTCCGGCGACAGCCGCGATTTACTTAGCGAACGGAAAACCGAGGGTAGCCGGCGACGTTCATCGGAACGCGGACATGGCGAAGACGTTAGGTAGGATTCAGGCTGATGGTGTGGCGTCGTTCTACCACGGCGACATTGCAGACGAGATCGCCGCAGATATGGGGAAACACGGCGCAATGTTGACGAAAACGGATCTCACCGAGTACCGCACCGTGACCAACGAGCCGCTTCGAGGGGCCTACCGCGGCCACGAGGTTGTTACCAACCAGCTCCCTGGCGGTGGAGCGATGGTGTTAGAGATGTTGAGTATTCTCGAACAATTTGATGTTGCTGGTATGGGTCATAACAGTGCTGATTATCTTTCGCTATTAGCTGAGGTTATGAAAATAGCGACTGTCGACAAAGACCTGTATATGGGTGACCCGCGATTTGTAGATGTTCCGCTCACGCGTCTGTTTTCTACCGAATACGCGAGTCAGTGCGGACAGCGGATCCGCAGTGGCGAAAAGGTTCACGTACCGCGGGTCAATCGGATCGACAGCAAAGACACAACTCATGTTTGTACCGTCGACGAGCTCGGTTGCTGCGTCACTATGACGCATTCGCTTGGCAACCCGTCCGGCGTCGTCACCCGGGGGTTGGGCTTTATGTACAACGGCTGCATGAATGTTTTCGATCCACGCCCAGGTAATGCGGATTCGATTCAGCCGGGCAAGTCTCGATTCACGGCGATGTCGCCGACCATCGTCAACCGATCCGATGGATCTCCTTACCTCGTGATCGGTGCACCTGGTGGCACATACATTACGATGGGAGTGCTGCAGGGTATCCTCAACGTCATTGACTTTGGAATGACCGCGCTTGAGGCGGTCTCTGCACCCCGGATCTGCGTCACGTCTGACACCGTCGATCTCACTAATCGCATACCGCGATTTATCGAAAGTGACTTGGTCGAACGCGGGTATAAGACGCGGCGTAGTCATCTGTCGTACCACTTCGCCGGCGTGCACGCGATTCGGCTGACGGATGAAGGTTGGGACGGAGGTGCGGACCCCGGTCGAGATGGTATGGCGCTCGAGGTCTGACCGGGTTTTCACGATGCAAGCGGCCATAGTTACTGGAGAACGACGCCTCGAACTCGTCGACTTTATAGACCCTGAGCCAAGTGATGGCAAAGCCGTCGTCGACGTCGCTTTCTGCGGTATTTGTGGCACCGACCTACATGCGTATCAGTCTGGGGAACCCTACAACCCGGCAATTTGTGGTCACGAGTGGACCGGGACGGTATCTGCTGCGAACAAGACAGTGCCCTTTAGCGAGGGTGACCGGGTCGCCATTGGGATCGCGACCGCGTGTGGCGACTGTCCAACGTGCCAACGTGGCGACGCATCACATTGCGAAATGGCGTTAGCGGGATTGCTCGGGGTTGGCCCTCTGGCGGCCGCACATGGTGGGTTTGCGCCGGCGATCGCCGTTGATGCAACGCGCTTGTACCACGTCGACGACAAGTTGAGCGCGACCGAGGCAGCAATGTTAGAGCCGTTGACTGTGGCCGTACATTCGGTACGTCGCACGGACGTGCACTTAGGCGACGCAGTTGTTGTGATCGGCGGAGGGCCGATCGGTCTGCTCGTGATGCAATGTGCTCGGGCGGCTGGAGCGGGAACGGTTGTACTGGTAGAGCCGCAAGCGGCTCGGCGCGAATTAGGTGGCCAGCTTGGAGCCGACTGTCTTATTGACCCGTCGGTGTGTGTTTTGCAAGAAGCGATCAATGCTCACATCGGGTTTACGGGTGCGGACGTCGTTTATGAATGCGCTGGTGTTCCGGAAACGATCGGCACGGCGGTCTCGCTAGCACGACGTGGGGGAGCGGTTTCGTTGGTCGGCCTGTCTAGCCGTTTTTCCGAGATCAGTGGTGCCGCATGGCTTCTCAAAGAGATCAAGCTGACCACGAGTATCGGATACCTACCTGAAGAATTTGCGATCTCGCAAGCACTCGTGGTGGATGGCCGCATACAACTCAAATCGTTGCACACGTCGACAGTGTCTCTCGCGCAAATGGGTGACGCGTTCGACCGCCTTGCGGCTAATCCAGAAGAGGTTAAGATTCTAGTAGACCCTCACCTGTGAACACGCGGTTCCGCCACTCTCCTCAGTTAGATAAGGTCCCGATTTACTGACCGGCGAGATCTGCGACGATCGGTGCAAACGCATCGATATTGTCTTCGCCGATCGTCACGTACGATATTCCAAACGTCTCGCGTCGTCGCTGTAGTTCTTCTTTGATCGTCTCCACACCGCCAAAAAGGCCGTGCGGGTGCGTACGCATCTCCTCTTCCGATAGGCCGAACGCGTCGGCCATATTGTTGACGACCGATTTGGCATGATCGACGACGAACGTGAAGTACGCCCCGATTTCGATTTCGATATCGTCGAACCGGTGGCCTGCACCGTCGCGTATCCAATCAATCTTTTTAGCGGTTTCGTTGGCTGTCGATAACCGAATACCGTCCGGCCCAATCATGCCCGAGCGGTTGTTGAAGTTGAGGCTCGCGATGTCCGCTTCGCGTCCCGCGAGGCCAAGTATTTTAGGCGCGCCACCCCCGATCATAATAGGTGGAGTCGGCGTCTGGACCGGTTTAGGAAGACCCTCGAAGTCCCGCCACAACACGTCGTCATTCGCGACGTCGACGTTGCCTTCCGCGGTGTATTGTTTCAACGCGACAATCACCCGTTCGAGGCGATTGATGCGCCGTCCGGCTGAATCAAAAGGTATACCGGTCGCGCGATACTCCTCCTCCAACCAACCGGCTCCAAGTCCCAGCTCGAGACGCCCGTCTGACAATAAGTCAAGGGTCATCGCCTCTTTCACCAGCATTACCGGAAGCCGGTAGTCGACGCAGAATACGCGACAACCGATCTTCAGCGAGTCGGTCGCTGCCGCCGCGAACGCCATTGCTGGCATCGCGGCCAAGTTTTGCGAAGGATGATTCGTCTTCGCGAGCGCCGGGCCCGGGCCTATGATGTGATCGGCGAGATGTAACGCGGTGTAGCCGAGGCTTTCTACTTTCCTCGCCTTGTCGCGCCAAGCTTGTCCGCTGTCGGCGTTGAAACTCTGGACGGCAAAGCGAAACGGTTTGCTCATTTGGGTTCTCCTACGATGTTCCACTCACGATTGGTCGAGCTTGACCTGTCGGTCAGGTTGTCGACCAAGGCGAGTGCGGGGGCCGCGATCATTCCATCCCGTACACGCAATTACTTGTCTCCGATAGGGATTCTTTAGTCGCGATTCGACGCCAACGCCGCGTCGGCGCAATATCGAATTCCGCGGCGCAGCAACTCGTAAAACTGCTCGTGCTGCCATGATCCGCGCTCGATCTGAGGGTAAAACGGTATCATCGGCTGCATATCGTAATGACCTCGACAATGACCGAGGTTCAAATACAACACTTCGCCGGATCCAACGCGATTGATGTAATACAGCGGCCGTGGCTCTTCATCCGTCCATTGTCCTTCAACGAAACCCTCAGCCGGCCCGGTGTAGTGCGCGTGCAACAATAGGTGTAAATCGCCATGGATGCGCGACAGGTACAGTTCGTCGTCCGTCTCGAATGACTCAATACCCGAAACCAGTTCGTGTTCTGGATCGGTGATTTCCACCTGGAACGGTTGAATGGGTGGGTGCGCCATGAACTGCGTGCCGAGGGTTTGCATTAGTACCGGCGCGATCTCGGGGCAGTCAACGCCACCGCTGTCGGGCAGGAACTTCAAGATCGAATTTGTACCATGAAGTGCGAACCAGCGCTTGCCACCCCCCACGAAATCGCGCAACGCTTCCTGCTCGGCGTGCTCCGGCACTAGATTGCATGTATAGGTGATTAGGAAATCCGCGGCGTCGATTGCCTCCAGGTCGTGATAATTGGCCGCGACTCGTGTCCGAATTCGGTCGTCTTCAGCAAGGAGTTTCAGGATCTCAAGACGCGCAAAGTCAATGTCATGAAACTGTCCAGCTGCAACCAGATAAACGTTGACGGTTTCGTTGTCGTTGACCATCGCTAAAATTGAATGCGCTTGGTCATGCCTCCATCGATCACCACGTTTGTCCCAGTGGTATATCCACTGAGTGGACTGGTCAACAGTGCGACTTGTGCGGCCACCTCTTCGGCGGTGCCCATACGACCGAGGGGAATGTCACCTAACGTTGCTTCGTAAAAAGGCGCCATGTTCTGCTTAACCATATCCCACGCGCCGCCTTCGACAAAAATTGGTCCTGGGCTCACGGCGTTCACCCGAATGCCTTGGCTAGAAAGGTCCTGTGCAAGCGCACCCGCGTATTGCAGAAGCGCCGCCTTCATGGCGTTGTACGGGCCTGCATTCATGAACTTCTCGAGAGCAGCGGTGGATGAGATCAAAACGATATTGCCATGATCAGACGTACTGAGAGCTGGCAATGCCGCTTCGACACAGCGCACGGCGCCCATCATGTCGTACTCGAAGTTCGCTTTCCATCCCGCTTCCCCTGGCGCATTGCCTCCGGACACGTTCGAGATCAGGATATCAAGCCCGCCCAGCTCACCAATGGCTTCGGTGACCCACGCTTTCAATGCATCGGCATCACCAACATCAAGACCTTTGCCGGTTGCGTTAACGCCTTTAGCTTTGATCGCCTCGACCGCCGCGATGACGTCGGCGTCCGTGCGAGCACACAGCGCGATGTCGCAGCCTTCGTCCGATAGCGTTTCTGCTATGGCACGGCCGATGCCTTTTGTACCACCCGTCACGAGTGCTTTTTGACCTTTGAGTCGTAAATCCACGAGTTTTCCCCTAGTTCATTGGCCCGAACTGAGGGCGCGGGGCCACTTTTATTTTATCGATCTTTACCTCGACGAAACCATCTTTCACGCGGGCGTCGAATTTCCGAACAGACTTCGTTGCCGGTGGTCCAACGCATGCGCCGCTGCGTAAGTCGAACCTGGCCCCGTGTTCCGCGCACGTGATCTCACTCCCGTCGAGTCTGCCCTTCGACAGTTCAGCTTTGGCGTGTGTACAACTGTTCTCGACGACGAGGTAATCGCCATCGACGTTCACCACCAGTAAATCCCAGCCCCGCGCCTCGACCGTCGTGTGATCGCCGGGTGCTAGCGATGCCTCGATGGCTCGCACGTACCCCATTAAGTGATCTTAATCGATTGCCGGAACAGATAATCATCAATGGTCTTGTGAAAGTGGCGTATACGAACTTCCTGATCCGAGATCCACAACCCTCTGTAACCAACCGAATTCATTCCACGTTGTACCATTGGCAGGTTTCTGGAATCCTGATCCAGCACCTCACCGAGCGACTCATCGCCGTGTTTGAACTGCCTGTGTAAAGGCCGCGGCGGGGCGGCTTCGCCTTTCGGAACCATCGTGTAGTTCTGCAGGTCATAGAACATCTTGTTCGGATCGCTGGGATGTGGCCTCTGCCGAAACAACATCAGACTCGTGGCATGAATATTCAACGTGATGTTCGGAAAAATTAGGTAGTGATAATCGTCCGTCAACTGGTCGTCATTCAGATCCGAGAGGTCGTATCCGAGTGACTCTGCATTTGCGCGCCAGTTTTTCTGTATTGCGCGCCGGACGTCGAGTCCGTTGCCTTCGAAGGATGATGGGTCCAGATGATTCATCTTCATGAACCCTTTCATTCCGTCGGAGATTTCTGTGCCGTCCTCAATATGAGTGCTCACGCATCCAAACGGAATCAGGTAGCGGTTATGTCGCTCGTAACAGTCGATTTGTACGTCCATGTCCTCGAGCCAACTCATTAGCTGGGGATGTATGCTGTTCACGTGATAAGTCTCGTTGAAGGCATCCACGGATGCCTTCCAGTTGACGTCCCATTCCACGGTCACGTCGTTGACCAGTGTCATCTCCGGAAAGTGGTAAGGATCGAGGTGCTCGGGAATGATCCCGAGATATTCGCTGAGTGGTTCGGTATCTGGATCAAGGCTAAACCAAACCCAACCACCCCATGTCGCACAAGGGAGCCTCTTAATTGCGAGTTGTTCGCAAGGCACGCCTTGTGGGAAGGTCTCCACATCGGGCACGTTGGCGATCTCGCCTTTTAGGTTGTATTCCCAAAGGTGATAGCTGCACTTGAACGTGCGCGTATTGCCACCCTTGCCGTACGCGACCTGGTTCCCTCGGTGTGAGCAGACGTTGTAGAAGGCGTTTACACCGCCATCTTCATCGCGTGTTAACACGATGCTTTCGTTGCCGATTTCGGTCACAACGTAATCGCCGGTGTTACGCAAATCGCCTTCCCAACAGCCCATTTGCCACACCTTCGTCCACAGGTGATCCCATTCGAGCTGGCGAAAGGCTTCTCCCGTGTAACGTTCTTTGGGAATGATGTCGGTCCCAAGGTCCGGGTCCGGTTCTTTTTGCACCGGCGTTTTGCTCGCCTGAGGGTCCGCGAACCGTTCGATCTTACGGTAGACCGTCATCCGCATCCTCCCTTATGAACTATGAGCTGTGTTGGTTTTAATGTATTGCCCGGTTTCGTGTCAATTTCGCGCGATGTTAGGATATTTTTTACGAGGCCCGGGAAGAAGGCTACGCAACGGGGTTGCGTTAGCAGCGCGCGCTGATGGGCCGGCCGAATGCTGAGGTGATTTTCGGCCGCAATGAAGGCGGCGGCCATCGTTTTCACGGGTTCGTCGAACGATTGCTGCAAACCGAGGATGCGGACTTACCGAGTCTGTTAACGAAATAGAAAGCATTGGGCTTTTCGACACAATTAGTAGCGAATTTTCAACAAATACCGAGAACAAAACATGAGTACACAAAGCGTCATCGAACATCACGTCCAAGCCCTCGCCGAGGGTAATCTCGATGAGATCATGGCCGACTACTCGGTTGATTGCGTGTTCATTGCAAACGATAACTGCATTGTGGGCACTGACGGTATCCGAGCAATTTTTCAGGGGGCGGTGGCGAATGGCGGGTTTGCTGTCTCGATGCAGCACGCGGTATACCATGATGATGCAGCGTACATCACCTGGTCGGTACCCGGCATGATATTGCTAGGTACCGATACCTTCATCGTGAAAGACGAGGCGATTGTGCTACAGACAAACGCGGTGGCATTAGCATCGGCCTGAGAAAGTTCGGGAACATAAATAAGCCGAAAGAGTGAGGTAGACGATGGGAAGTTCAGTACTCGACTTGCCGCTCGAAGAGACGATTCCATTGTCGCCAGAGGCACTGGCGTGCCCCCACGACTACAACACGCGTCTGCGAACCGAAGCGCCCGTATACAAGTGTCCGCATACCGGCATCGTATTCGTGTCGGATTTCGAAACCTCGCGAAAGGTGTTACGCGATCACAAAACCTTTTCCAATCGTTTTTCCGTTGCAATGCGGCCGGATAAGGTCGACGGCAAGGTGCACGAAGTGCAAAAACGGGGCTGGCCCGCCGTCGACACGATGTTGACGCAGGACCCGCCACAGCATCGACGATATAGGGGTCTCGTCAATCAGGCTTTCACCGCGAGGCGAGTGGAAACGCTGGTGCCGCGAATGGAGCAGATATGCCACAAACTGATCGACGGATTCATTCAAGCAGGCCGTTGCGATTTCGTCGACTCGTTTTCGATCCAGTTACCAGTGATTGTGATTGGCGAGCAGCTTGGCGTTCCGGATGAACACTTCCCCCTTATCAGGAAGTGGTCCGAAGCGGCCGCGTTACAGCTCTCAGGTCAGGCTGATACGCAACAGCAAGTCGAGATAGCGCACGTCATCCTCGAATTTCAGAACTACTTTGCGAACAAGCTCGACGAGCGGCGGAAGGACCGTCGTGACGACATAATTTCCGATGTCGTGCACGCACGTCTTGAAGGCGAACGGCCGCTGGATACGGCAGAGTGCCTGTCGATCCTGCAGCAGTTGATGGTTGCTGGTAATCAAACGACCACGCATGCAATAGGTGAAGGCATGTTGCTGCTAATTCAAAATCCGGAACAGCTTGCGAAGGTTCGGCGGGATCCTGAATTGGTGGACGACCTCGTCGAGGAGGTGCTACGGCTATCGACACCGACAGCCAACATGTGGCGTGTTGCAACCGGCGATTCGAAGCTCAGCGGCGTTGAAATCCCCGCGGGAACGATGCTACAGGTGCGTTATTCGTCGGCAAATCGCGACGACGCCCAGTTCGATAACGGGCAAGCTTTCGACGTGACCCGAGACAAGATCAACACGCAGATTGCTTTCGGCTATGGCGTACACATGTGTATTGGCGCGTCGCTTGCACGTAAGGAAATGCAGGTCGCCTTTCGGGTATTGCTCGAACGTTTTACGGACTTTGCGCTGGATGTCGACCCGAGCGAACTGCACTATCCACCCAACGTTCTGCTGCGTGGTTTGGCGGCACTTCCGATCTCGTTTATTGCACGAACTTGAGGGTTTTGCGTCATCGATTTTTTGATCGGGGCTTGACGGGAATCGTTCAGACAATGGCTCACGCACGCGACGAACACCCTGCATTTGTTTTGTCTTGGACATGCTTCCGAGGAATTTCCCTGGGGGTTGTAACCTTTTCGTGGCTGGCTGTTCAGGCGCGTTCGGTATCGTGTCGGCTGGCTTCTCCTTGACAACAATACAATCAGCATTGACGCTCCTTCGTCGTTCAGGGGAGGCCGCATGACTATTATTATTTCAGGCACGATCGATATCGACTCTGCGCAAATGGCGGCTGCGATGGAGGCTGGCCGCCCCCTGATCGAGGGTGCGCTAACGGAAAGCGGGTGTCTCGACTACGACTGGTGTCCCGACCCCTTGAATCCCGGCCGTATTCGAGTGTTCGAGCGATGGGTCGACGAAGCGAGCCTCGCCAGTCACTTCGAGAGTCGTTGGTATTTAGAGATGCGGGATACGATCGGTTCTTTTGGACTTCGCGGTGCTGCGGTCCTGAAATATCGGGTTGATCATCATGAGCCAGTCTACGACGACTCTGGTGCGCCGCGTGCTGACTTTTTCACCGACCCAGCCTGACGAGATGCATCCGTCCCATATAAATCGATTGCTATTAAGAGGTACAGCTTGTCCACTGAAGACGAATTCCTGATCCACAAGCTTGTCGCGCGTTATGCCGATGCGGTTAATCGCCGCGACGAGAAAGCGTGGGCGGCGACTTGGGCCGAGAAAGCAGTGTGGCAGCTACCGACCCAGCCGGAAACTCACGGTCGAGAGTCGATCGTCGATCTTTGGGCAAGAGCGATGAAGTCACTTCCATTCGTGGTGCAACTCGTTCACCACGGTGTAGTACATGTCAACGGCGACCTTGCAACTGGAACTTGGTATCTCAACGAGCACATGAAATTCAGCGAAGGTGCCGGCGTCTTAAACATCGGTTGTTACAAGGACCAGTACACCAGAGCATCTGGCGAATGGCTGTTCGCAGAGCGTCGCTATACGATTTT
>DCBA01000036.1 GCA_002313255.1 Gammaproteobacteria bacterium UBA1119
GTATTGCGATCCGACCGATTAGCGATACCCATCGCCGTGAGAACCAAAGACGCGTCGGAGATAACACTACGATTCGTGTCGGTTTGGAGAAGCACCCACGGCGTTTGATCATCCGATTCGGTCATCGTTCGATCTTAACGATTCGAGCAACTCTATGGGCGAAACTCCGCTATCTATACAAAAAAACAATTTATAGTATATTTTACTAAAATCTTATAACTCATTGTTTTATATGTTTTATAACAAAGTTATTCATCAACGATATGTCAGTACCTGACCGACACTTTGGAATCGGTCATACTTAATGGCACTACCTGATCACGTTGTCGCGCTGATCACTTCGCATCGATTTCATGGGACCTGCAAATACGTATGCCGGACGCAAGACAATATATTGAAATTGAAGGCACCCTTGCACTCCGACGGGGTCAGTTAGCTAGTCCCGCGATCGCATACGAATCGTGGGGCGAGCTGAGTACGGCGAAGGACAATGGGGTACTCCTGTTCACCGGACTATCACCCTCAGCCCATGCCGCCTCCTCCAACGAGGATCCTTCCAGCGGTTGGTGGGAAGACATGGTGGGGCCCGAAAAACCGATTGATACCACCCGTTACTTCGTCGTGTGCGTCAATTCACTAGGTAGTTGTTTCGGCTCCGCCGGGCCCGCGTCGATCAATCCGGCCACCGGAAAACCATACCGACTGACGTTTCCCGTGTTATGCCTGGAAGACGTAGCCCTCGCCGGTCAGAAAGTTGTTGAACATTTGGGCATCGAGCATCTCCATGCCGTCGTCGGCCCCTCGATGGGCGGCATGACGGCTTTAGCCCACACGCTGATGTTCCCAGGAGTCACGAAGCAACTTGTTTCAATCTCGTCCGCCACCCACAGCCTACCCTTTTCGATCGCACTACGATCCTTGCAACGAGAGATGATTCGCAAAGACCCCCTCTGGCAACGAGGGCAATACGACATCGACGCACCACCCGCACAAGGCATGCAGTTAGCGCGCAAGCTTGGGATGATCACCTACCGATCCGCTCAGGAGTGGTCGACCCGATTTGGCCGTGAACGGGCGACCGACGACGCGCACCACGAGGACGGCGACGCTTTCGGCATCACCTTCGAAGTGGAATCCTATCTTGAGGCACACGCGAAAAAATTCGTCGGGGCGTTCGATGCCAATTGTTATCTCTACCTCTCGCGCGCCATGGATCTTTTCGACACGGCTGACCATGGCGGTAGCATTACGTCCGCGTTCCAACATCTCCGCGTTGATAGAGTACTGGTGATCGGTGTTCAGTCGGACTTTCTGTTCCCAGCACACCAGCAAGAGGAACTCGCGAACGCATTCAATAAAAGAAATATCCCCACCGAGCACGTCCTACTACCGTCAATCCAAGGCCACGATTCTTTCCTCGTCGATATGGATCGATTCCGGCCCGTCATCGCCGACTTCTTCTAGCCACTGGATAACCAGCGATCCAAGTCTTCAATCAGTTGTCCTGCGCTAACGTAACCCCCGACAAATAGGCGAAAGTCGGTCCCGTTATCGGATACCACAATGCTCGGTAACGCGTTCGTGCCGTATCGTCTCGAGCCCGTAAAACCCCATTCCGTGCGTGTCCTCACCTCGGTACTCGTCATCCGTTCTAACAACCGGTTTGGATCGAAATCGAATTCCTTCCCGGTTTCAAGTAAGACATCTTGATTATTGATATTGACGCCCTCCTCAAAAAAAAGTTGCTGCAGGCGATCGGTAAACAAAAAAGGTGGCTTACCCGAAATAGCTCTCGCGCCTTCAAGCGCAAGACACGGCAACTGACTGTTGTAGACCGTACCCTCGGGAAGTTGGTGGCTGAAAGTCTGTCCGGTGACCGCCGTCACTTCGTCCCATAGAAGACCAAGTCGACGACGCCCGTATGCGCCAACCGGACGCTCGCTGTCCGTGTTGATGCCACCTAATCGAATATCGAAAGAAATTCGGTCACCCAAACTCTCGACAACCTCGCTGATCGCCGGCGCCATTCCCCAACACCATGAACACATAGGATCCGACACAAAAATGGCGGCCGCCACTCAGGTAATCCGAATCCGGGACATCGTCTCCTCTGTCACCATGCCCACGACATGCGCCCGAACGTAACCGTGTTGCGCCAACGCGACAATACACGACGCACTGTTGTCCCGCGGGACCGATGCCAACAGCCCCCCCGCCGTCTGAGGATCGGCGAGCAAACGAACGAGCGGCGTATGCACATGTTTTTCCGGCACGACAAAGTCTTTGGTCGCTTGCTCATTGTTCTGCTGCAGCGAACTCACAACGCCACCCTCCATCAGGGCGTTCGCACCACCCAGAATGGGTACAGCGAAGGCATCGAGCACAACGGCTCGATCCGACGCACGTATCATCTCACCGAGGTGTCCGAGTAATCCAAACCCGGTGACATCGGTACAAGCCGTTGCGCCATGATCTCGGAGTATTCCCGCTGCAAGCGCGTTGGACTGATCCATCATTTCAATCGACGTCATCAAATCACGCGCCGCCGTTTTCCCTTGCATGGCTCCTGCAAGTAGAACGCCGGTACCGATGGGTTTCGACAAAACCAAGTGATCACCGACCTGCATACCACTTTTTAGGAGAGGCTCGTTGGGAGCGGCGCCTGTGACTGCGAAGCCGATGGAAAGTTCAGAAGCTTCTGCCGAATGTCCCCCCACTAAACTCACACCGTGAGACGAAAACACGGAGACCGCGCCGGTCATCATCTGCAAGAGATCGTCTTCCATCATCGCATCCGCCATCGCCGGCACCGTCGCGATCGCCAACGCAATACGCGGTACGGCCCCCATCGCGTACAGGTCACTCATCGCGTGATGTGCAGCAATTCGGCCGAATCGATACGGATCCGAAATCATCGCTCTAAAACTGTCGCAGCTGGTGACGATTGACGAACTCCCTAATTCCACGATAGCAGCATCGTCACCAATACCCTGCCTGATATCGGGGTCTGCTTGGATTGGTAATTGGCCCAACACACGTGCCAAGAGATCGGCACCGAGTTTTGCCCCACAACCACCGCAACGCATCGCGGCCGGGGCATCGTCGCGCAAACTGGGCGCTAGCTCTGGTTCCGGCACCGTCATAATCGGCAACTGGTTAAAGCGCCGCATGAAACGACGATCTATCCAATGTTTCCAAGCCCCCATCCAACGTCCACGCATCGACCAGGCTCCCCGCGACGCAACCGCCGATCGCCAGCCCACTCGAATCAATGCGAGCGCTTGACGCTGCGCGCGATATTGGCGCAAGCGTTTAGACAAGACAAAACGCCGCAAATTTTCCGCCAACACCGGGCCTTCACGGACTGCAAAAACGCCGGATTTCGGTCGGGGCTGATCAATAAGGTCCACTACATCACCGGCCGCAAAAACGTTCGGATGGGACGCCGACCGCAACGACCGATCAACACGAATAAACCCGTTTTGGTCGACCGTAAATCCGGATTCAGCTAACCACTTGGGCGCCTCGACTCCGGTCACCCACAGCGTCGATTCTGCCGCAATGAAATCGCCCGAGGCACTCCACAGCCCCGCATTATCAACATTATTGACGGTAAACCCGGTCTCCGTGACGATACCGTGGAGTCCAAGGACGCGTTCGATCCCTGTTCGCATTCCGTTCGAGTGGCCACGAAGCAACGTGCTATCGGCTGTCACCAGCGTGATGCAAAAACGCGATCCGAACCGTTCGGCGATCGCAACAGCCAGCTCCACGCTGCCCGGACCGCCACCGACAATGGCTAATGGGAACCCGACATGATCGCGGGTTCGGTCCACCAGGCCTTCCCACGCCACGATAAACCGTCCAATGGGTTTAACCGGAAGCACCGCGTCATGGACTGGCATTCCTTTGAACGGCACGCCGCCCGTATTGATCGATAACGCGTCGTAACGAATGGACGGGCGATCGACAAACAGGACACGATTATCCTCTGGATCCACGCCAATCACTTCGTCGGCAATAAACCGAGCGTTGCAAAATGCACCCAGCCGCGCCAGATCGATATGGATATCGTTCCAGGGATACTGACCGGCGATAAACCCTGGCAGCATGCCTGAATAAGGTGTATGTGGCTCACGAGCAACCAACGTTAACCGCACGCCGGGCTCCGGACGCATACCAAACCGTCGCAATACCTGGACGTGACTGTGGCCGCCACCAACCAAAACGATATCCCGAACGTCGGGGATTTGCTGCATCAGAAACTCAACAACTCAGTCGTCGAAGTCCTCATCCTGGTATTCGACGCCGGTCTGAAATCGCTTTTCTTCTTCAAGTTTCTCGATACGTCGACGTATGTCTGCCAGGTCATTATCGGTCTCTTTCTCATTCACCAAAGCATCAGGATCGACATCCGCGTCGTCTCCAGCTAGATCGTCAAGCGCGGCCTCCGGGATAGTCTCCGTACCTGCCGCGCTATCCGAAGTATCTTCCAAGTCCTCCGCATCTTCGTTTTCTTGATGGTCTGGTTCTGCCGTCGTGCGTACTTCTACCCAACTCACGATTGTCGTGTATGTCGAAAGAGTCCGCGTGTCACGGGTTCAAGGTTAAATCGAAGAACATGCAATCTATCTCGCTCCTTGCGGGAAACCATTTCTTGTTTCTACGCTGGAGACGTCTTGAAGATGTTGCCGTCGCGCAGGGAAATTGATGAGGCAACCTTTCGCCCCCACCCGTTCAAATTCAGGTCGAATGCCGTTAAGAATCCCATCGAGAGCTTCCACGACGTAATGGCGACCTGCCTTCGCTTTTTGACGCTCGTACGTCAATCGGTCATTCACCGGACCACGGTACACGAGATCCCATTCGTTCGTATCAATCACTAACACTTCCGCCGTTCTTGTGATTCCCAACGCCTCACCCACGAGTTGACCGTCGTCGTTGAGAATGGGGAAATCGATGTTCCACGCCTGCGATTCGTCGCGGATCGCCGAGGCATCGTCCTGTAGGTTCGAATTGATCATCAAAAACATAACGTTCTTGGTCGCATAAAGATCGCGCACCGCCTTGATGTCACCGAGCGCGTTCCGAACAATAGGACAGCCGTTGCCCTGCACCATCAACACGACGGCTTTCGAATCGGCATAACCGTAGAGTTCGTGCGACGTGCCGTATTGATCAAGTAGGGAAAAATTGTCTACCGTCAAACACCAAGACTGCAAAGCGGTCACCATCACCGTAGCAACTGCGACTTGGCGTAATCGAATAGGCTTCCTATCCATGGGCGCCTGTATACCACCATTGGGCCAATGTGTCCTCGACGAAGTGACAACGCTATAAAGGGTTTCAAGCTGAGTTAAGGCCGTCGGATTACCTATCCAGGCTTCTTTTGCGGTCTCCCCGAACCGATGTCTTCACGATAACCCGTCTCGACTTCATCATTGGAGTCGGCCACGATAAAGCGGCAAACGTCCTTCGCGTGCTCGCTAAGTGTTTCATAGATGGCGTACGGCATGCTGCGTCGCATCGGCTCACGAAACCACGGAGCATAGAATTCCGCATTCGGTAGTGCCCGTACTTCGTTGGAAAGATTTGGTGTTCCGCCATGCCATGCACGAACGTCTCGAATTAACACGCTACCCGCCGGCGCCGGGCAGACCGCACTCAGCTTCATCCACTCGGGTTCCGACGCGAGGTCCGGAATCGGTTGTTGGCTATACTGCGTGCCAGGAATTTGACGCGTCGCACCGTTAACGGCGGTAAAGTCGACCATCAAAAAGTTGCAACAAACGTAGGGACACGGTAAATCGCGATAGTTGAGCTTGCCGCGCGGATCGTGAAAAGAACCAAAGGTGTGTGAACGGCTAGAATCCGGTGGCGTAAATTCTCGCCGATCACTCATATCAGCATGGAGGGCTTGGTACTCCTTCGCGCCTGGTAGGCAAAAATCGCCACCACCGCCCCGTGAAATGTAGTTTGCCGACCCAAAAATCGACGTCAAAATAGGCGTCACCGTCGGTAAATCGATCAGCATTACCCACTCCGGTCGGTGAACCCAATGGCCCGTAAGGCTCGAACTGCCAAACGAGTATCGATGAGAACCACGATTGCCCAAACGGTCGGCGTCGCGCGACAGAATTTCAAGGATGACTTCATCGCAACCCCCGCGAATAAACGCTAACTGATCATCGGATAGCACATCGCGGATAACCACAAAGCCGTCACGGTAAAAGACCTGAGTCGCCTGTTCGACTTGATCGGGCGTCAATATTTCGAGCCCTCTGATACCGTTGTTCGTACGCAAGTATTCGCGACTTTCAACCACATCCGCGGCTTTCGGATCCACGTTGACCCAACCTAGATCGTTGAGCGGGCCCGAAAGCGCGTCCGGGTCATCTACTAAGTTGGGCGGTTTACTCATCAGCAGCAATCATAAGGCAATCGCGATGACCCACGTTAGAGTCGCCCCGGTAGCTCTGAAACCGCCGGTAAACAGACCGTTCACGGACCCTACCGTTCTGCCCCACTTATTTCGGCTGGCAAATCTGGTAGTCTGCAGGGGGGAGATTGAGGAAATACGACGTGCGAGCTTTCATCTCAGGCGTTACGTGCGCCATTTTCATTTTCACTGCAGGCCATGCGTTCACTAACGATTACAAAGCGCCCCGGTTAGCGGGTTCTGACCAACCAGACATCAATGGCATCTGGCAAGCGCTTAACGCGGCCAACTACGATATTGAACGGCATATGGCGCGTCCGGCGATGGCCCTTAGAGAAGGGCCGCACGGCCCGGTTCCAGCCGTCGATGTTGTGAAGCTAGGTGCCGTGGGAGTGGTTCCGGGGGGCATGGGGATATTGGTCAATGCCGACGGTACGCCATCAGAGTCCGGAATACCGTACAAGCCAGAAGCACTCGCAACAAAGAAAGAAAATGCAGAACAATGGCTCGAAAGAGATCCCGAAATTAAATGTTATTTGCCCGGCGTCCCGCGAGCGAACTACATGCCCTATCCATTTCAGATCATCCAGAACAAGAACGCAGTCTTTATCGCGTACGAATACGCTGGCGCGGTTCGTGACGTTTATTTTGATAATGACATCCCCGCACCCGTCGACTCCTGGATGGGCCAGTCCGATGGCCGCTGGGAAGGCGACACGTTGGTCATTGAAGTCACGGGGCAGCTTGATAGTTCATGGTTTGACCGCGCCGGTAACCATCATTCCAATGCGATCAAAGTGACCGAGCGCTGGACCCCAACTGGTCCAAATCATCTGCACTATGAAGCAACAATCGAAGACCCTGAAACATTCACCGAACCCTGGACCATTGCTATGCCGTTGTACCGTCGTATGGAACCCAACGCACGGCTAATGGATTTGAAATGTGTCGAGTTCGTCGAAGAATTGATGTACGGCGAATGGCGTCGATACCCACTGGACAAGTGATATGAACACCCAAGCAAACGCCCTGTTACCCATACTCTCGGCCGTGGTCATCGGCTCATTTGCGACCGCGGATATCCCGCGAACTGCCGAGGGTAAACCCGACATGAGCGGCACTTACAACGTCGGCACTTCAACATCAATGCAGCGAAATCGTATTTTTGGCGACAACCGGTACATGACCGAAGAGCAGGCAGAACGATATGCCCGCGCAACCCAATCGATCCTGCAAGGCCAAACAGAAAGCGATCCTAACAGGGAAGCGCCACCCGAAGGCGGCGATGGCTCACCTGGCGCTGCCGGCAATGTCGGTGGATACAACGCCTTTTGGATTCCACGAGATGGCACCACATCGGTCGGCAAGATGATCCCAACATCGATCATCTACGAACCCGAAAACGGGCGTTACCCACCAAGAACTGAAAAGTCGCGGAAACGAACGGCAAGCCGATACCGAAACTATCGTCAAAACGACGGCACAGCGTGGTGGCTAGAAAACGAGGGACCCGGTCCCTACGATGACCCCGAACTACGGCCCCTTGCAGAGCGTTGCTTGCTCGGCTTTTCATCAACGTCAGGACCACCCATGCTCCCCGCGCTCTATAACAACACCAAGCGCATCGTCCAGACGCCCGATACCGTGATGATTCTCATCGAGATGAACCACGACGCCCGTATAGTCCGCATGAACGGTGAGCACGTCGCGCCGGATGTCCGAAAATGGATGGGCGATTCTGTCGGTCACTGGGAAGACGACACGTTGGTTGTGGACACGACCAACTTCGCTGACCGGCCCGGTCTTGGTGGCGCCACACGAAACCTTCACGTCATCGAACGCTTTAGCCGAGTGGACGAGAGCACGCTGCTTTACGACTTTACCGTAAACGATCCTACGGTATGGACGCAGCCGTGGCAGGGCCAGTATTCCTGGCCAGAAACCGAGGAACGGCTCTACGAATACGCGTGTCACGAGGGCAACTACGCGCTCGGTAACATTCTTCGTGGCGCAAGGATTCTTGAAACCGACGCCATGACCGCACAAGGAGGAGAATAAACGTGAAAATACCGAATCTAACCATCGCATTGATCGCAGCATTCTTGCCTTTCTCAAGCGCACAAGCACATCACGCGTTCGGGGCGGAATTCGATCCCAACCGCCCGCTCCTTATTAAGGGCGAAGTCATCAAGGTCGAGTGGGTGAATCCGCACGCGTGGATCCACGTTGCACGCGAGATGGAAGATGGGACGACCGAATCATGGATGGTTGAAGGTGGTACACCAAACACGCTTCTACGTCGTGGGATCACGCGAGATTCGCTGAAACCCGGCATCTATCTGGTGGTCGACGGATACCAGTCGAAAGACCGTTCTAATCGCGCCAACGGCCGTAACATTACGTACGCCGATGGAACTACCCTGTTTCTGGGTTCCTCAGGGACAGGGGCGCCGCGAGACGGCGCAGATTCGCGCGATCGACCACGCTAATTGTTAGCGCGTCAACTCCCCATCGGGCTCGTAATGTCGGCGGTGATCGGGTGTAGCGCGCCAGACACAAGTTCGATCGCCGACTATGAGACATCGCTCGATGTCGAACAACTCATGCATTACGTACTCGAACCAGCCGCCGATATCGTCTGGGACTCGGCGGGTACCATCGCAACACTCGAAGGGGTCGAAGACCTCGCACCAACCACCGACGAGGGTTGGTTCCGTGTCCAACACGCGGCCGCCGTCGTCAGCGAGTCAGGCAACCTATTACTCATGCCGGGTCGAGCCAAGGACGACGATTGGCGCGAAATTTCGCTTGGATTGGTGTCCACCGGCAAAGAGCTAATGATGGCGGCCGAACAACAGAACGCCGACGCCATTTTTGATTTGGGCGGTCAGTTATATAACGTGTGCGTTGCGTGCCATCAACGCTACTGGGTCGAAAACGATCAGTAGAGCGTTTCTTGGCTTGATTGTTCTAGGCTTCGCTATTTCAGCGTCCGGACACGATCTTTCCCAAGCCAACGCCAATTACGTCCAATCGATCGAAGGTGTCGCCGCCGCAGTATTTACCTACCTTGGCGCTAAGCACATGTTCACCGGTATTGATCACATCCTCTTTCTGACCGGGGTGATGTTTTTTCTTCGAAGCGCACGGGATGTCGCAATTTACGCGTCGCTTTTTACGGTTGGACACAGCATCACGTTGCTTTGCGGTGTCCTTGCAAACTGGATGGTGAACGCCTCGATCGTCGATGCGATCATCGGTTTTTCGGTCGTCTATAAGGGGTTCGAGAATCTCGGCGGCATCAAACTTCTCGGCCGTTGGGCGCCCGACACCCGACTCGCGGTTTTTGTTTTCGGGCTGTTCCACGGGCTCGGGCTTGCGACCAAACTTCAAGGACTCATGTCCACTGAAAACGGCGGTCTGATCAATCTGATTTGTTTCAACGTCGGCGTCGAGTTGGGCCAACTCGCTGCGTTGGTATGCGTGATGGCAGTTCTCATCTTTTGGCGTTTCCGCCCGAGTTTCAAGCGCATGAGTTTTGTTGCCAATAGCGCATTGGTGGCCAGTGGATTTATGCTGGCCGGGTATCACTTGCTGCAATATTCGCTGTCGTCATGACCTCCAACCCCACTACCAAGTCCATTGCCATCACCACCGCCATCTCGTTTTCCATCGCGGTCCTCGTCCTGATCGGCGCGGTTCTACCCGCAGAGTTTGGCATCGATCCGCTCGGTACCGGGAAAGCACTGGGACTCTTAGATCTTTACGTCACCGACACAACGCACACCAGTTCAACCGCGCAAACAGATGACTACGTCACCCACGACATCGAGATTCCGTTGAGTCCATTCGAATCGATGGAGTTCAAGTACCACCTCGCGGCCGGGGCTGGCATGGTTTACAACTGGGACGCGTCGGGCGAGGTTTTGTTCGACTTTCACGGCGAAGCCGACGACGCCGAGCCGGGAGAGGCGAGTTTTTATGAGAGCGGTCGGAAGCGCCATTCTTCAGGGACATTTATTGCGCCTTTTTCCGGCAAGCACGGGTGGTTTTGGGAAAACCGCGGCACCAAAGTCGTCTCAATACGTTTGACGTCTGCAGGACATTACGATCACGGGATCGAGTACCGCGATCGGAGTATTCAACAACATACCATCGGCGCCTCTAACTAACCGCGTAGGTCAAAGGTTTAACTCCAACGGTACGGTACCGAGGACAATCCATAGTGGATCGCCCGTCGCGGGCGACTGATCGACAAACCTAATCTCCTCAAAGCCAGCCTCGAATAGAAACGCCGACACCAATTCCATCCGTTCTCTCGGAGACAGTGAGTGGAATGCTGCGATGGCTTTAGTCGGGAAACACCGGTGGGACATCGCAATCGCTATTTGACCCTCGGGACGCATGACCGAACGCACAGACGACAGCACTTCTACGGGTTTAACCAAGTATTGAATCGACACACTAATGAGCACGCGATCAAAGGAGCTAGGTGCATAGGGCAGCTCGTGATCGCGATTCAAATCGTGGACCACGTATTCTGTCAGCCTCGCGTTACCAACCAGTTCTTCTTCGTTCATACCAAGCCCGGCCACCCGTCCTAGTGTTTGATCCTCGGGCAGGTGCGAAATCCACGAACTCATGAGATCAAGCACGTCGGCTTTCAACGGAACGAATTCCCGATAGAATTGCGTCAATGCTTCGATCGTCTCTGGATCAATATGGGCGACGAAGCGCGGAGCCAAATAAAAGTTCCCATCCGGGCTCTCGTCGGCTCGGCGGAAGTACTCTTCAGGAAATACGTTTTCGTCCATGAGCCGATTCATCACTGAAAGCCGGGCGCTCGTCAAGCTAGCTGCCCCCATGGCACTAACCCAGTTCTTCATCATGGGCATGGGATTTTTGGATACCGCCATGGCGGGCCGTTACTCCGCCACCGATCTCGCCGGCGTTGCGCTCGGGGGAAACATCTTATGGCCCATTTTTATGTTGACCGCCGGCATTACCATGGCGCTGACCCCTATCACGGCCCAATTGAGAGGGGCCAATCGAGTGCACGAAATCGGTGCCTTGGTGCGACAAGGGATATGGATTGCGCTAGGCGCGTCGCTCGTCACCGTCGTTCTCGTCACGCAAGCGGGGACAGTGTTCCAATGGATGGCCATCGATCGTGACGCGATCTCCATCGCGGATCAATACCTCGACGCCGCTGCGTGGGGAATCCCGACGGTGTTCGTGTACGTCACGCTCAGATATACGTCCGAAGGCCTCGGACATACGGTCTCCCCCATGGTCATCGTCGCGTTCGCGCTCGCCGTCAACGCGTTTTTGAATTACGCGTTCATCTACGGCCGATTCGGCGCGCCTGAATTGGGCGGTGTCGGGTGCGGTTACGCCACCGCGATCGTTATGTGGTTAGAGCTATTGCTTATGACTACCCAATTATTTCGGGCGCACTTTCGTCGAACAAGAGTGACCGCTCGATTCGATCTCCCCAACATCGCCACGATTATGAATATCTTCCGTATCGGCCTCCCCATCGGTCTGTCGTCATTTATCTCGATGGCGATCTTTTCTGTCATCGGCTTTATGGTCGGTACACTAGGCGTCGTTCCGCTGGCCGCACACAGCATCGCTGGGAACATCAATTGGGCGACGTTTGTCATCCCTATGGCAATCGGGGGGGCTGCCAGCATTCGGATTGGAGTTACGGTGGGTGCGGGGGATCATGCCAGCGCTCGCGCGGTGGGCGCTACGGCAATCAAACTCGCTCTCGGTTACGCATTATTGGTGAGTTTGCTACTGGTCTTGTTTCGGCACGACGTGGTCTCGCTCTACTCACAAGACGCCGACGTCGTGGCCATAGCAGCGACGCTCATACTCATTATTGCGGTTTATCAAATCGCTGATGCCACGCAGGGAACGGCCATCGGCTCGTTGCGCGGTTATAAAGACACGCGCGCGCCCATGATCTTTGCGCTGGTTGGTTATTGGGTCATCGCGTTACCAATCGCCACCTATTTTGGTTTCGGCGATTACGGCGTATACGGATTCTGGGCCGGAATGGCGATCGGCGCTGCACTGGTCGCATTAGCTAGCGGACTGCGACTTCGATCAACCAGCCGCAACGACAGCCGTATCAAGCAGTTTTCGGGTCTATAACACATCGAACCGTATCCCCAACCTGCGGATCGAAAATTCCGTCGACTAAGCTAAGTTCGACGCCGGAATGTGAACAATCATTCCGTCGAGACGTTCACTTATCGGCACCTGACAGGTTAGACGGCTATTGCTGCGGCGCTCCGGGACAAACTCCAAGATGTCTTTTTCGTCGGGATCCAACGGACCCGAAAGCACAAACCAAGATTCTTCTAGGTAACAATGACACGTCGAGCAGGTACAACCACCGCCGCATTGCGCCCTGATACCCGGTACGCCGTGATCGACCGCGCAATCCATGACGGACTCACCGTCCGTTGCTTCAAGGACCTGACGGCTGCCGTCCGGCTGCACGAATGTAATCTTTACCACGGCAGCGATGCTAGAGTGACCACGTCGAAATAGCTATGATGCGCGGTTTGCGGAAGGGAGTACGCGTTTGCGAGTCGTTGGCCTCACAGGCGGAATTGCATCCGGAAAGTCCACAGCGGCAACGCTGCTGGGCGAGCTCGGCGCACGTATAATCGATGCAGACGTTCTGGGTCACCAAGCGTACAACCCCGGCACGTCGGCATTCCAAACTGTGGTGAAAACGTTTGGTGAAGATATCGTTGCAGACAACGGCACCATCGATCGTCGCGCTCTCGGCAGCAAAGTGTTCGGTAACGGCGACGCATTAACACGTCTCACCGATATTGTCTGGCCCGAAATACGCCGATTGGCTGAGTTGGAGATCCGCAAGGTCGGCGACGAAAATCCCACTGCCGTGATCGTGTTGGAAGCGGCGGTTTTGTTCGAAGCCGGTTGGGACGACATCGCCGATGAAATCTGGGTCGTCGTCGTCGACCCTGAGGTTGCCATCGAGCGAGCCATGCGACGTGATGGCGCCGATCGGGCCGCGATCGAAGCACGCATCAACAGTCAACTTAGTAACGACGAACGCACCGCCAAAGCGCACCTTGTTATCGACAATACCAAAGACGAAGCAACACTCGTGAGCCAAATTAATACGGCATGGAAGCAAGTCTCGAGCGGATGAAGGAATCAGCATGATCATCGACCTCCATACCCATTCCATCAAATCAGACGACGGTCGGGCAAAAGTCCAAAACTACTGTCAGTGGATTAAAGCGCGAGACATCCCCATCGACGGTTTCGTCTTGACCGAGCACCGACAGTTTGACTTTGAATCCGATTACAGCGCGCTCGCTAAAGAGTTTAATCTGATCATCCTTAAGGGTGCCGAGGTCGAGACGGAATACGGGCACGTGCTTGTGTTCGGTGTCACTGAAGCGCTGACCGAGCAATTCAACTTCTCAAGCATCGACCTGCCTCTGGCCGAAGTAATAGAAAAAAGCGAGGCCCTCGGCGCCGTTCCAGTGCCGTGCCATCCGGGCAGGCCACGCGTCGGTATGAGCGCTCATTTAGACGAGTACGGCATCCCCAAGGGAGTCCGTATCGTCGAAACGTTCAACGGAGGCAGTCGCAATAACGAGGACGACATTGCACAGTCGATGGCCGAACAACAGTCTTACCTTGGTATTGGTGGCAGTGATTCACACATCGTTAGCCACGTCGGCCGCTGTGCAACCGAATTCTCGAATCCTGTCCACTCAGAACTGGAACTCGTGGAAGCGCTAAACGCAGGCGAGTTCAAAGCCGTCTCGTTCAAAACGTAATCACTCAATTGCCAATTATTCATGTCGAAGATCAATTTTTGCCCACGCTGCGCCACCCCGCTCACCAGCGTGTTTGATGGTGGCCGGGACCGCCAATCGTGCCCAGATACTGACTGCGGGTTCGTCCATTTTGGGGATTTTTCTATTGGCTGTTCGGGCGTGGTGCTACGCACAGAAGCAGGCGTCAACAAGGCACTTCTTATCCAGCGCGGTCAGGAACCCTTTGCCGGCACATGGCAATTACCCGGGGGATACGTCGAAAACGACGAACTACTTTCCTTGGCCGTAGAGCGTGAAATCGAAGAAGAAGCCGGTGTTACCGCCAAAGTAACCGACGTCGTCGCCTTCCGTCACATGCTGGGCGGTCCGAGCTCAAACATCTACATGATTTTCCGTCTCGATTATGTTGCCGGAGAACCGCGCTACGACAGCGTCGAGACTGCCGATGCGGGTTTTTATTCGCTCGACGAAATGGCAACCATGCATGGGGTCCAAAATATTTCCCGGTGGGGGATCGAACAAGCCATTCTGACTATACCCGGTAGCGGGCTCACCCTCGATACCACTGGGACCCGAATGCCCCGTTGGCAGGTATTCGGCCTAACCGATGCCAATCCCGAGGTTTGGCGGCAGCACTAAGGGTTCGTTACCCGTACTTCTATAGCGGTCGAAAAAGCGGGATCGCGTAATCGCCGTGGGGTTCCCATTCGACACGAACCGCCATTCCACAATGCACGTCGCTCGATGGATCTTCAATACCCACGACGTTGGACAGCAATCGCGGGCCTTCATCTAGGTCAACCCAAGCAACGACATAGGGTAGATGTTGCCGAAAGAAGGGGTGGTAGCTTTGGCGGACGATGCTGTAACTGTAAACCGTCCCTTGCCCGCTAGCGTCGTGCCATATGAGGTCATGACCCAAGCACCCAACGCAATGGCGACGTGGGTGAAAAATGACCGTGTCGCAATCATTACAGCGCTGAAAACGAAGTTGACGGTCCATCGTCCCTTCCCAAAAGGGCGCCGTGTCAGACTCTTCGAAATTGGGTAAAGGCCGAGTCGGTTCAGTCATGTTAATCACCTCCCAAGACGACGGTTCCGGCGCTATGTCGACTGCCCAGCATGCCGCCATTGCCATGTGCCACCGCGAGTTTCGCTCCCTCAACTTGAGCCGTGCTTTCGCCACGTAACTGCCGCGCTGCCTCGATAAGCAAAAAAATGCCGCGCATGCCCGGGTGATTTGAGGATAGACCACCACCATC
The DNA here is from genome assembly GCA_002313255.1 of Gammaproteobacteria bacterium UBA1119. GTDB lineage: Bacteria > Pseudomonadota > Gammaproteobacteria > Pseudomonadales > Azotimanducaceae > UBA11889. The sequence continues at coordinate 15,540 of DCBA01000036.1, forward strand.
GGTGTTGAGGGCAGGGCCCTCGCTGGGTTGATCGAAACGGAGACGGCCGCCTTCGACCCAATGTCCACCCTCGCCTTTTAGACAGAAGCCCAAGTCTTCAAGAATCGTAAGAACCGTGATACTGAACGAGTCATAGATCATGGCGATGTCCATCTCATCTGGACCGACGCCCGCTTCGCCGAAACCAATAGGACCCGATTGGACCGCGGCGCTCGACGTAATGTCCGCGCCTCCCTCGGGGTACTTAGTGGCCTCCCCTGTCCCCAAGATCCAGACCGGTTTATGGCGGCAATCCCGAGCCACATCCGGTGCCGCGATGACCACGGCACCGCCTCCATCCGAAATCATGCAACACTCCAGCAGGTGTAATGGGTCAGCGATCATTCGCGAATTAACCACGTCGTCGACGGTTGTTTCCCGGATATCGAGAAACTCCAAATCTTCCATTGCACGAACGGCATCCGGGTTTCGCATCGCGTGAAAGCGAGTAGCCACCGAAATTTCAGCTAACTGTTCACTGGTCGTGCCAAATTCAAACATGTGCCGACGCGCGCACATCGCGTAATTAGCAATCAGCGTTAATCCAGCGAACGATTCAAGATTATCGGCTGGATACCCTCCCATGCCGCGACCCCCTGTGCCAATGCGGGCGACGTTGCTGTGCGCAGTCGAACCGTATGTCAACAAAGCGACGCGAGCCTTACCGGCTGCGATAGCTCGGCGCGCGTGCGCCGCATGAAATTGATACGAGCTTCCACCGACATTAGTGGTGTCAATCACGGTCGGACTTAATCCGAAATATTCGGCGATCGTTAAACCACTGGCGCCGCCCTCGCCGGCGTCATAGATACCGTCCACGTCAGACCAGGTAAGACCAGCATCGGCAAGCGCTTTACTCGCACTTTGAGCCTTAATGTGAAGCGGAGAAAGTTCTCCCTCGACATCGCGAGACGGAAATTCATGGATACCGACAATAGCAGCATCCCGTTGTTGAACAGACACACGTGCATCCTTAGAGGCGGGCGTAGGAGTCTACGAAATTACCGGAATCCAAGTCCAATCAGGATGGGCCGCCCGCTACCCGTCATAGGTTTGGCCGCCAGGAACGCAATAGAAGGGAGTTGGCGACAACGCTGACACTCGACAATGCCATGGCTGCGCCAGCGATCGTCGGGGTCAGCGCCCCAAACATCGCAAGAGGCATTGCCACGATGTTGTAGACAAACGCCCAGAAAAGATTTTGTTTGATTTTGCGAAACGTGCGACGACTCGCGTCTATCGCTCCGGGAACCAAACGCGGGTCAGCACGCATCAGCGTGATTGCCGCCGTTTCCATAGCAACGTCAGTCCCCGAACCCATCGCAAAACCGACGTTCGCAACCGCCAACGCGGGACTATCGTTAACACCATCACCCACCATCCCGACCGGAATCCCCCCCTCGATCCAATCAGAAATCATTTGCGCCTTTCCTTCAGGAGACACGCCTCCATACGCTTCAACGATGCCCACATCGTCAGCAACTGAGCGGACAACGGCCTGAGCATCGCCCGAGACAATGACGGCTTCAATATGCATTCGTTCCAGCTGCCGCACTGCCTCGGCGGCTTCGGTCCGTAGCGCATCGTGGATCGAAAAAACAGCAAGCACTTGTGTCGAGTCGGCGAGCCAGACCTTCGTGTCCGTTTCGTTCAAATCCTGTATCGAAGGAACCACAAGGCCGGACTCACGCACCATGGCATCGTTACCACATAGGTAATGAGTCCCTGCGACCCGGCCCTCTACGCCCTGGCCAACGCGATTGACGAACCCCTCGCTTTGCCCTGTCGAAATACCACGCTCGTCGGCCGCATTGCACAGTGCCCTTGCCAGCGGATGCTCGCTGTTTTGTTGTATCGCAGCAGCGATCTCGAGTACGCCAAGTTCATCAGTACCCGCTAACGTTGTGATTTGTCGCACCCGCGGGTGCCCCAGAGTAAGCGTCCCCGTCTTATCGAAGACAATCCGCTTGAGCACTTGGGCTTCTTCGAGTGTCGAGACATCTCGGATCAAGATCCCAGCGCGTGCCGCAGCCCCTGTTCCCGTCATAATCGCGGTTGGCGTAGCCAATCCCAACGCGCACGGACACGCGATGACCAATACCGCAACCGCGGCCAGTAACGCCGCTTCAAGGTCGCCGTACAGCAAAAACCAACCCGCAAAGGTGATGCCGGCGAGAATTAGAACAAGCGGTACGAACCACACGGTAATTCGATCAACCAAGCTCTGTACCCGAGCCTTGCCCAGCTGCGCGCTTTCCACCAACCGCACGATCGTCTGTAGCGTGGAATCTTCGCCTACGGCTAATGTTTCTATCTCCAACATGCCATTGACGTTGATCGAACCTCCGGTCACGGTATCGCCTTGTGACTTCAGCAGAGGCACACTTTCGCCGGTGATCAGTGACTCATCCACTTCCGCTTCACCTTGAATAACCCTGCCGTCAACGGCCACACGGTCACCTGGTCGACATACCACCACATCGCCAATGCTTACCCCCGCAATCGGTCGCTCTTCCAAATTGCCGGCCGCCGTTTTTACCAGGGCAATCTCGGGACGCAAAGACATTAGAGTTCGGACCGCCTCGCTCGTAGCTCGCTTGGCCTTCGCCTCGAGGTACTTACCTAGCAACACCAACGTAATCACCACCGCCGATGCTTCAAAAAAGAGTTGTCCTTCAGCCGCTTCTCCCAATGTGACTAACAAGTACCAGCTGTATACGTATGCGGCCGTCGTCCCTAGGACCACAAGCACGTCCATGTTGGTGCTGCGACTTCTGACGGCATTCAAAGCCGCGCGATAAAAACGCAGCCCCATCACAAATTGGATCGGCGTCGCTAGAAGAACTTCGAAAGCCGGCAACAGATGCAATTCGTCGTACCCCATAAATTGCAACAACATCTGAACGACTAACGGCAACGTTAGCAACGAGGCGGCTGTCACTTCGCGTCGATCTCGACGCAACTTCGCCTCGCTCTGGTCAACGTTTTCTTCTGCAATGGACACCAATCCGTACCCGGCGCGAATGACTGCATCAACGAGTTGCTCTTCATCGGTAACGTGTGTGACAACCGTTACGCTGACGCGTTCGAGCACCAAATTCACGTCAGCTCGAATCACACCGACCGTGTTCATCAAAGCCTCTTCAACGCGCTGTGCGCAAGCGCTGCACGTCATCCCCGTGACAACGAATTTCCGTACTTCTCGACCGACCTCAAAACCAGCTTTACGTATCGCCTGCATCACTTGGTCAAGATCCGTCGATTCATCGTCGATAACGACCGCCGCACGTTCCAGAGAGAGGTTGACCACGGCATCAAGCACGCCGTGAGTGCTCCGCAGCGACTCCTCAAGCCTGACCACACAACCGCCACACGTCATGCCCTCGATTGCCAAAGGCAACTCATGTGACGTCGCGCGCTCTTTGTTCAAGGTGGGCATACCATCAGGTCGTGAGGAAAAGCGCCAACATCCCTACCCACACAAGGAGTAAGAAGTGCCAGTACACGGCGCACAAGTCAAAATTGAGTGTTGTATCGGACGCCTGCACTTGGCCTTGCATACGTACCGCAACCCGGACCCATGCCACCAACCCACCGACCAGATGACATCCGTGTACCGCTGTAATGAGGTAAAAAAAGGAGTTGGCAGGACTCGTGGAAACAAAATAGCCCATCCCGATAAGCTGTTTCCAAACGATCATTTGTCCTGCCAAGAACACCAACGTCAGGACACCCGCAAGTAAAAAAGCAAACCGTGCGCGATCGATCAAGTCGCGACGAATCGTGCTGCGCGCTCGTTGAAACGCCAGACTGCATAACACCAGGACACAGGTATTGACCCAGAGCAGTGGTGGCTCTGGTAGTGCGACCCAATCGGTACTAAGAACGATCCGCATGTGGTAGGCGGCAACAAACAGAAAAAAGAGCACTCCCACGATCGCCAGAAACACGTACATAGCGACGGCGCGACGATGAATCGGGAAGGCAGAACCCTCGTTAGACACTGGACCGTCGGCGGTCTGAACCTCCCAGGGTTTTTCGGCGAGTTGTCTAAATAGTCCCATAGCTTCCTTCACGCATTGAGCGCGTATCCGGAAGTATAGATGTGGTGACGGAATCGTGAAACGGAAGGGTTAGGGCTTACCGTTTGCTGCGTTGCTCAACCAGCCACCCGGTGGTGAGGGCATCGGGCATAATAAACCCATGAAGATTGATCCTGTGACCAACGCATTCGGGGCGGTGATCAGCGCGGTTTCTTTGGCCGCGCTTTCCGATAACGAATTCCAAGCGATTGAAACCGCTTGGTATCGCTACGCGGTTTTGCTATTTCCGACCCAGCATCTGACCGAAGCCGAGCATTTTGCGTTTTCCCGACGCTTTGGCCGTCTAGAACGTGGACTTCAGCGCGGTAGCCGCCCGAGCGCGGCCCGCATTGCTAACGTCGACGCCAACAATCAGTTGCTACCGTCGTCGAGTTTGCCTTCGCGATTTAATGTTGGAAACTCGGTATGGCACACGGACAGTTCGTACAAAAGTACCGCGGCCAAAGCGTCCCTCTTGGCGGCCCACGTGGTTCCAGCGTCAGGTGGCGAAACGGAATGGGCCGATATGCGGGCTGGATACGACGTCCTGGACGACTCGATGAAGACATGGCTAGCGGACAAAGTCGCGATCCACAACTTCCGCTTCAGTCATGCTTGGCACGGCGGTTTGGAACTCTTAAACCATGCGGATTTAGCCAACTTACCTCCGGTCGAACATTCCATCACCCAAATCCATCCGGACAGCGGCCGCAAGATCCTTTTTATTGGCCGACATGCAAGCCATATTGCCGGTCAACCCATGGCGGCAAGCCGTAAACTTCTGCGGCGGTTGACCGATCAGTCAGCGCAGCGGCCAAGGACTTGGAAACACCAGTGGAGTCCAGGAGACCTTGTGATCTGGGACAATCGGTGTGTATTACACCGCGGTCACGCGTTCGACCCCCAACAAGCTCGCCTAATGGTGAGGACGACGGTTGCAGGCGACGCGCCAGACAACGAATGGGCAGCGTGACGGGAAACCATGTTTCGGGCGTATAGTTATCTCGATGGCTTGGATCTCAGCTGCGAGATCGAATAACAACTTACACTCAAGGATAGGGCATGAAAATTGGATTATTTGGCATTGGTTCAGGCATCTGCGCTGATCCTCTAGTTGCTGCCGAAGTTGCACAACACGCGGAGGCCAGCGGTCTTGACTCACTTTGGACGGGCGAACACGTGGTCCTTCCGGAACCGCGGCAAGCTCCGTCCCCCGCAGACCCCGAATTCGCCATGCTGCACCCTTCGACAATCCTCGCCTACGTCGCCGGGGTCACGCACTCCATTCGGTTAGGAACGGGCATCGTATTAATCGCCCAACGAAACCCGGTCGTGCTCGCCAAGGAAATGGCGAGCCTTGATGTCGTTTCGAACGGTCGTTTATTGCTTGGTATCGGTGCCGGTTATCTGCACCAGGAATTCGACGCCTTGGGCGTCCCTTTTAATGAACGAGGCGCTCGTACCGACGAATACGTACATGCGATGCGATCGCTTTGGAACGATGATCACCCGTCGTTCAAGGGCAAGTTTGTAAGCTTCGATAACGTTCGGGCGGAGCCGCGCCCGGTCCAAGTTGGCGGTCCTCCAATCATCGTCGGCGGATCAAGCAATGCTGCTATTCGCCGAACCGTCGAATACGCTCAGGGTTGGTACGGGTTTGCGCTCAATGTCGATCAGACCCGTGATGTCTTGCGACGACTGCAGGAGGCCGGCGCAACCGACATCGAGATCAGCGTGACTCCATCAGTACCCATCAATGACGACACCGTTCAAGCATTCAGTGATATCGGCGTCGATCGTCTCATTTCATTGGTGTCGCAACGTTCCATCGAGCGTGTAAAAGAGACCATCGATGCGATATCCACTTACGCGTCTTGATGACTAGTTGTTGAAACGATTTTTCGTGCCGACTCGGGTCCCGGGACAAATAGTTAGCGACCCAAGTAACTAAACCGATGGCAGGATTAAGACGTCCCGTCAGCGACCGTTGAACTCGGGCAAACGCTTCTCTACAAAGGCTTGCGCCGCATTCCGATGGTCCTGCGTATCAAAAGTCCGCGTCATGTGATCTGCCTCGAGATCGAGGACGTCGGCCAGCGAGCTACGCATTGCCTTGTTAAGGTTCTTCTTCATGTACTCGATGGCGATCGGAGGCAATGCCGCTAAACGTTCCACGTACGCTTGGGCTTTCTCTTCGAATTCCCCCTCGGCATAGACTTGATTGACCATGCCCAGTTGCAATGCCTCCGGGGCGACAATGACGTCCGCAGAAAAGTACAGTTCGCGTGCCTTTGCCGTCCCCACGAGCTGAGTGAGAAAGTACGATCCACCGTAATCACCCGACACCGCAATCTTTGAAAATGCCGTCGTGAATTTCGCGGTCTCCACCGCGATACGGATGTCGCACGCAAGTGCAAATGACAGACCCCCACCCGCAGCAGGACCCGAAATCACCGCAATGGTTGGCTTTGGCATCTCGTGTAAATGCTGTACCAATTCCGAACTCGAGCGAAGACCTTTGACCCGATCCTCAAAACTCGGCCGTTGACCCGACGCAGCATTCGTCCCGGCGAAACCCTTTACATCTCCACCAGCGCAAAACGCCCCACCCCTTCCCGTGAGCACGACGACGCGTACCTCGGGATCGCAGGCGAGCCGAGGAATCGCTTCCTCGAGCCCTGCCATCATGCTCGGCGAAAGCGCATTACGCGCCTCCGGTCGGTTCATCGTTAGCGTCGCAATCCCCCGATCAATTGTCTCAAGTAAGTGATCACTCATCAGAACTCAATCCACGTTTTCCTTCGGACACTTGTCTCTCCTGTACCCCATCGACCAGTACAAGACGATACCTGCGGCAGCACCGACCGAAAAGGTTTTCTCGTAAACACAGTGCCTGCACTTCTCTCCCATACCAGCAACGCTTATCGTGCATCAATGTACAAGCAATGGTACTTGCTACTTTTCGGCCTCGCGTGTGCTGCCGGAAGCGCCAAAGCGGACGACCGACCCAATATCGTCCTGATTCTCGCGGACGACTTGGGATTTTCGGATGTCGGCGTCTACGGCAGCGAAATTGCCACTCCGACCATCGATGCGTTGGCCGAACGAGGTATCTCATTTACAAACTTCCACACTGCCGCCAGTTGCGCCCCGAGCAGGGCAATGCTCCTCACGGGCGTCGATTCGCATCGTGCCGGCGTAGCCAATATCCCCGAGGCGATACCCCCCGAGCAGGCACATAGCCCTAACTATCGAGGATCACTCAGTCCCAACGTGGTCACCATCGC
>DCBA01000064.1 GCA_002313255.1 Gammaproteobacteria bacterium UBA1119
TTGTTCAAACGTATATTGGGTCTCTGGATCTTGTGTTGCTGAACTCTGACCCAAGCCGCGAAGATCGATCCGTATGACATGAAAGCGAGCGCATAATTTCGGCACGAGATGGTCCCACACCCGCAAATTGCAACTACCGGGTGGCCACAAGAGCAATGCCGGTAATGAACTCGGTCCGTCAACTTCAACGTAGAGGGTGGCGCCAGTTACTTCAAGATGCATTGCAAGTTCCGATCACTCCATAGCCACACAGCTCTTAAAGTCTCTCAGGGCCCGATGGCGTTCGGGGAACAACCACGACTATACATTGCTTAGTGGCATTGACTAGTTCAGGGCCGGCGAATTAGAACACCGCCATCCTGGGGATGAAGTGGTGCCAGTAGCCAGCGAGTAGTACGCTCTGGATCTTCGCAGCAAATCCACGGGGCCCAGTATGTACAACACGATTCGAGAGAAACTCCAGAACGGGGAACAGGTTGTCGGTGGAACAATCGACACACCCGATCCGGAGGTGTATCGCGCCATGGCCCGCGCGGGATTCGATTTTCTCTGGATCGAAATGCAGCACAGTCCGCTAACGTTTCAGGAAGTCGCCCAAATGATATGGTCGGCTCGAGACTTACCTGCGGTCCCGTTTATTCGCGTTCCCGATGCGACCGAGGGAGATATCCAAAAGGCAACGGATGTGGGCGCGTTGGGCATCATCGTACCGATGGTCGTTGAGGTCGCGAAGGCTGAAGCTGCGGTCCGGTTTGCCAAATATCCACCCGAAGGGGTCAGGAGTTTGGGCGGGGGACAATATGGTGGACTCTATGGTCGGGATTATCGCGCTACGGCTAACGAGAACATCATGGTAGTGGCGATGATTGAATCGCCAGCAGGTGTAGAAAACGCCGAAGCCATTGCCTCGGTTCCAGGCGTCGACGTTGTCTTTACTGCAGCAACCGATCTATTTAGCTTTTCGGGCCACGCTCAAGGCGAACCCGAATACGAGGCGATGATCACTAAAATCCACGCAGCAACGCTAACGGCCGGACGGAAAGTTGGCGGTCCATTGCAGTGGCGAGACCGACCGGGGTTTAGTTTTTTCCAAGCGCCAGGAGCTACAACCCTCATTGGGCGAGGCGCAAAAGATCTTCTCGCGGAGACCGAAGCGACCGTTGCGCCCATCGAAGGATCAGAGGATTAGTCGAAGCTTCTGCTCGGGTGATTCAAAAGATAAGGGCGCATCGGGCTACGCGCCGAACTCTTTCGTGTCTGCACGAGCGCGTCCGACCACGGATTCCGGACCAAGGATCGGCCCACCATCGGCGCTATACGGATCGCTGTAATAACCCAACGCAAAGTCCCCTTGCGTGTATCCGAGCAGATCCTGCAATTCTGGCTCGAGATTCTTGGCGATGTCCGGTGGGCAAGAAAGGTACTGATTCTCCTCCTGGCGTAGCCAGCCTAAACAATAGGTCAAATTAACGCCTAGACGTGCGCGATTCGAGTTATTCGCTCCGCCACTATGGAGGATGCTGCCCGTATAAAAAAAGACAGAGCCTGGCGACATTTCCGCGTACGCAAACTGATCAGGATTGGCTCTTTCCTCCCAGTCCCATGTGTGGCTTCCGGGAATACAACGAGTTGCTCCGTTCTCTTCCGTAAATTCCGTAAGCGCCCATATCGTATTGAGCTGCGGCTCGATGGATTTCGGAAGATAGCTACCCCATGCGAAACGGTCTCGATGCAGGGTTTGTTTCGCGCCCCCCGGATGAATACGTATAGTTTGGGTCAAGTGCAGCAAGATTTTCTTGGTAAATGGAGCGAGGAACTTGCGGGTAGCACCGATCACCAACGGATGGAGGACTAGGCGTCGACAGGTTGCTGACCTCGCAACCAGTGCCCCGGTTCTTTGCGTTTTTCGACCGGTAAAATCGTCTCCGCCCATCGGTGTGTTTTCAATATAGGGCATCGTTTCATCGGTCATTTGCTGCACGGTCTTCCGATCAATGACATCGGAAACGATAACCGCGCCATCCGCAGCCAACTGAGCAAGTATCTCGTCCGTCGTAGCTTCTCGAGGAAGTGTCGCAACGGTCATTTGCACGACCTTATTTTGAAGATGTAACGCTACGATCGGGTAATTATTCCGTCTAATCAAGTCGAAAACGCCCTCGTCACGCCGATTTCGGGTGAACGTGGGAGTCGGCCGACTGATTCGTCATAATAGATCGATCGAAATTCGCACTCACTCAGTAAAGGATACGACTCGTGTCTGAACCTCAAGATTCGCAACTTGCCGACAATCCCTTGTACTTGCGTCAAAAAGAACGAGCGGATTCAAATAAGCCCCCTTCGCGAAATAGCCCGTTAGGTGCGGTCGCCCAGTCACGCTTCCCCGAAGGGAGAAGTCGTCGAGAAATGGTTGAAGGCATTCTTGCCCAGGACGAGGGATTGGTAGAAGGGCACTTTGGAAGCGTGTACTACATCCCGACTACCGTTTGCGGAATCGAGTTAAAACTTGAACCACTGCAGCCAAGTATCGGCACCATCGTTCACGGACTTGATTTGGCGACCGATCTCAAAGATCCAGAGATGGTTTCGTTTTTACGAGAACTGTGGTTGCAACGACGAGTCATCATGTTTCGGGATCAAGCGCACCTTTCCAGACAGCAGATGGTCGAATTTGCGCAGCACTTCGGTGAGGTGGGCGCACCTTTTGGTGAGCGCGAACATATGCCGAATTCTCCTCACGATCTTAACCAACAAGTCAAAGTCCCTGATATTCCGAACATGTTAGTACTGCCGTCCGACGAAACGGTGCCAAATGCGGCGTCCGGCTGGCACTGTGATGCGACCTGGCAGACCCGCCCCCCCATGGGTTCAATCCTAATGTGTCGGGAAGCCCCCCGAATAGGTGGTGACACCTGTTTTTGTGATTGCTACAGCATGTGGGAAGGTCTGCCATTGGAGACTAAGCAGCGTATCCAAGGGTTAAACGCCATCCATGTCGGTGGCGTTGGGCACCAGATGGATGGAAAAACACCGGTAGCGATTCACCCCGTCGCTCGTACTCACCCGGAGACCGGCCGTACGACGCTCTACGTCCAGCAAGGTTTCGTCCGCCGGTTTGCGGAAGAACATAAAATCACCGAGAACGAAGAAAAATCATTACTCCTACAAATGAAGATGCAAGAAGGGCGGCCCGAATACACATGCCGTTTCCGTTGGGAAGAGGGCTCGTTGGCCATGTGGGATAACCGAGCCGTACTCCATACAGCAAGTGGTGACTTTTGGCCGCATCGACGACTTATGGAACGCTTGACCATACTGGATTTCGATTCATCTAGACGTAAGCCTTACTACACCAAGCAACGTGACGATTAACGGAAACCACCCCAGATGAAGCCGATTTCCGCCGATTCTCACGTTGTTGAAGGACCCGAGGTGTTTACGGGATTGGCACAGCGTTTTGGCGACGATGCGCCGCGCATCGTGACGGTTGGCGAGGAAGTTGACGCTATCGTCATTCCGTCGCGTGGAAGTCGCGGCGTTGGAGTCGCGCGAATGGCGATGGCGAGCACACGACTTGCTCGAAATGAGCCGCTCATTCGAAAACACGGTCGTAAACCCGAAGTCGCGCACCTTAATGATCCTGAAATGGAAGCGCTCTTTAGGAGAGGATACGACGGTTTGGAACCCGGCCTGACCGATGGATCCAAACGTCATCAGATTCAGGACGTCGACGGACTTGATGCTGAATTCTTATACCCCGGTTTTTTCGCGATGTTCGGCTTTAAGAATACGGAGTTATTGGTCGCGTGCCAGAAAAACTATAACGACTGGCTCGCAGATTACACCGAGGCAAGTTCAGGTAGGCTACAGGGCTTACCTGCAATACCAATGCAGGATCCGGAGGCCGCCGCCGCCGAACTTGAACGGGTTATCAACCTCGGATTCAAGGGCGGTTGTATCCCATCCACATCGCCTGCCGATCGCCCGTATTTCGACGACGTCTACGAACCGATTTGGTCCCTAGCAGAAGAGGCTCACTTTCCTCTTTCGATGCACGTTGGCTGCGGTGCCTACGTACCACCAAATCAACGCTCGCAGAAAAAAATCGACGCCATCGCTGGGTACGCTGCATCGCAGAACACGGTACAAACCACCATCGTCGAATTGATGTGCCGGGGTGTATGCGAACGCCATCCAAATCTTAAGATCGTCGTGGCGGAATTTAATGCCGGTTGGATTGCCCACTGGCTCTACCGGGTCGACCAAGGACTTCAACGCGAGCGTCGTTCCATGCCAGAACCCTTTACCGGCGCTCATCCGCAGGAGATCTGGGAACGACAATTTTATTGCACAATTGAAGACGACAGGGCGGCTCTGTTAACACGAGAGATGATTGGCGTCGACACCATGCTGTGGGGATCCGACTATCCGCACACCGATTCGACTTGGCCTTGCTCAAGGGAAGTCTTGGACGAGATGTTTGAAGGGATCTCGACATCGGACAGGACGAAAATCACAAGAACAAATGTTGAAGCACTTTACCGGCTGTAAATAAACAAGCTCTTAAAGCCTTTCGATATTTACCAAGGCACAGAAAACGGATCGTGTGCCTGGTCAAGTGTTCGTTAGTCAGGAGCTTGATTAAACACTGGACTGCGTTTTTCTAGAAAGGCGCGCATGCCTTCTTGGGCATCCGCAGTACCGCGTGTTTGACGAACGGCCGCGCGCTCATCAAGGATGGATTCGGCCAGACCTTTGGATTCGAAGCCGATAATCGTTTCCAGCATCCCCTTGATCGCAAGCCG
>DCBA01000115.1 GCA_002313255.1 Gammaproteobacteria bacterium UBA1119
CACCGTCGTCGGTGATTCCTGTGGCAACATCGGCAATCATTTGCCGTTGGCCCCGACGCGGATGGAATCCGCGAGCGTCCAGCCAGGATCGATAGGCGTCCTGAATCTCATCTTTTAGTGCGTGCACCAACATGCGGCCGTACACTGCTTACATGAAAGTGGTTTTGTACCTTTTCTGGCTCTTGCTCGCGACAGAAATCGTTGCGAATAGCACCGACTTCACAGTTTCCGTCCTAACAAACGACGTGCCCAATGCTCGCCAAATGGCTGAGAGTACCAGCGGTCTCTTATTTGTCGGAACGCGTCGTGCCGGCAAACTCTATGCTGTCGTTCCGCCTACAACTGTCGACGCGGATCCAGAAGTTGTCACGTTTGCAAGCGGTCTGACGATGCCTAGCGGGGTCGTCCTTCTTGACGGCGATCTCTACGTGGGCGCCCTCAACCGAATCTTACGTTTCCCAAAGATCGAAACGACTTTTCGTGAGAAACCTCAACCCCAGATCATCTCGGAACAATTGCCCAAAAAACGCCATCACGGTTGGAAGTACCTCAGCGTAGGCCCGGACCGCCACTTGTACGTTCCCGTTGGCGCACCTTGCAATATTTGCCTGTCTCAGGATGAAAGACACGCAAGTATTTTACGAGTCGATCCGATAACGGGTGTATCGGAACTCTATGCCCGCGGCGTCCGCAATAGTGTCGGCATGGCCTGGCATCCAAAAACGCATCAGTTATGGTTTTCTGACAACGGCCGCGACATGCTGGGAGATGACGTCCCTGATGAAGAAATCAACGTGGTCGAGAAACCGGGTGCGCACTATGGCTATCCATTCGTACACGCTGGAGTCGTCCTAGACCCCAAATTTGGGAAGGAAATTGGGGGCCGTGTCTTCACCCCACCGAAGGTTCGGATACAGGCGCACAGCGCGGTTCTCGGAATGGATTTCTACACCAAGGAAGTCTTCCCGCCCAGCTACCGGAACGCACTTTTCATCGCCGAACACGGTTCCTGGAACCGAACCAAAAAGGTCGGCTACCGCGTCAGTGTTATTCGGATCGCATCCGATCAAACGCTCGTGTACGAGCCTTTTATTGATATCTGGCTCAACGGACAAAAAGCCTCGGGGCGTCCCAATGACGTGCTCGTTTCCAAAGACGGAAGCCTCCTCATATCAGACGACCAGGAAGGCATTATTTACCGCGTCGTGTATTCGGGAAAATCTAACGACGCCACCAACGGCGCTTCGGCAAACGCGACCGACACGTTTTGAGCTGCGTCTCGTAAATAGCTGCTTTTGCGCTCACCCTAGCTGCTGCATTTCGGAGCCACTGATTACTTTTCCACCCACCTCGCCGGTACCCCGCCATGCCCTCGTGATAAGCGAGATAAAGGTGCTGGACATTTGATCGAGGAATCGACAAGTCACGGGATGCCCTATTCAGATACCAACCGATAAAATCCACGGCATCGTCAAAATCGTCTCGGTCGGCAAATCGTCGGCCTCGATCCCGAAGATAATCGCTCCAAGTTTCATCCGTCGCTTGCGCATACCCATACGCGCTAGAAGGCCGTCTTCCAGGGAAGATCATAAGAAATTTTCGACGTGGCGGCCGGGCATCGGACACATACGAAGATTCCTTGTGCGTCACAGCCATCAACGTTGACGGACGGATCCCCCACCATCTATAGGACGCATCAACGGCTCGGTACCACTTCGGTTTTTCGACAAAAATTTCGCAGACATCGTCAGGATCTTCCGGCGGGATCGAAGCACAGCCCGCGATCACAAGGGTCAAAAGGATGTGCCTACGCGCGTTCATGGCTGCCAAGAAAAGTGAGGAAATCCGTCTCGCTTAGGACCGGAATTTCGAGAACCTCGGCGTGCGCGAGTTTCGCCCCCGCACCAGCCCCCGCTACCACGCGCGTGGTGTTTGGAGAAACAGATCCCGCGACTTTTGCGCCCAAATTCCGCAGTCGCGTTCGTGCTTCGCTGCGGGGCATCGATTGAAGCATACCTGTCAGCACCCACGTTTCGCCAAAGCACGGGCGGTTTACTCGTCCCTCAGTGATAGGCCAATGAATCCCAGCGGCCACCAGCGCCAAAACGATTTCTTTGTTCTCACGATCCTCAAAAAAATTCAGCACATTACCGGCTATGGTAGGTCCAACATCCTCAACCTCGTACAAAAGATCTAGCGTTGCTTCCATCAGTGGCTCAAGGTCACCAAAGCGCTCTGCTAAGGCAATGGCTGTCGCTTCACCTACTTCCCGGATCCCCAGTGCATAGATGAAATGAGCCAACGTCGTATCGCAACTTTCGCTAAGCGATCGGAGGAGATTCTCTGCGGACTTCGCACCCATGCGGTCCAACGTCGCCAAATCTGCACCTCGTAATCGGTACAAGTCAGCGGGGTTGTTAACGAGATCTTGATCAACTAACTGATCGATCAATTTTTCCCCCAATCCCTCAATATCCATTGCCGATCGCGAAGCAAAGTGTTGTATTGCCTCCTTCCGCTGCGCTACACAGGTCATACCCGCAGGACAACGAACGACGACTTCGTCGGCGATCTTTTCAAGGGCTGTGCCGCATTCGGGGCATTTCCTTGGTATGGGAACTCGACGCGCACCCGGCGGACGTCGAGATTCCACTACACTAACAACTTGAGGGATTACGTCGCCGGCCCTGTGAACGATCACGGTATCGCCTAGACGAATACCCAGCCGTGATACCTCGTCCATGTTGTGTAATGTCGCATTAGAAACCGTGACGCCTCCCACAAAGACGGGTTCGAGTTTTGCAACTGGTGTAATTGCGCCGGTCCTACCGACCTGGAAGTCGACACCCGTGATTACCGTCGAGACTTCCTCCGCAGGGTACTTGAACGCTATTGCCCATCGTGGTTTCCGCGTCACCGATCCTAGCCGCTCCTGCACAACAAAATCGTTGGCCTTAAGTACGACCCCGTCGATCTCGTAACCCAACGACACACGGTCTTGGACCACTCGTTCGATGTACGTGATGCATGCCTTAAAACCCTCGACGACTTCCACGTGTTCGTTGACGCAACACCCCCATTTTCTCATCGCTGCCAACACGTTGGCGTGCGTGCGTGGTCGAAAATCGTCGCTACAGCGTCCCATTGCATAACAGAATATTGACAGAGGCCGATGCGCGGTCACCCGAGGATCAAGCTGGCGGAGGCTGCCCGCTGCTCCATTTCGGGGATTGACGAAAGGCTTTTCCCCGCTCTTCACCGCACGTGCGTTGTACGCCTGAAATGCGGCAAGGGGCATGTATATCTCGCCACGGATTTCGATAGATCGAGGGACATCATCGCCCAATAGACGCAGTGGAACCTGGTCGATAGTACGGACGTTGTTTGTAATATCTTCACCAATTTCGCCGTTACCCCGTGTCGCGCCACGCACCAGCACACCATCTTCGTAAAGTAAGCTAACGGCAACGCCATCGATCTTCGGTTCGCAAACGTAGCTGGAGACATCTTCTCCTAGAATCCGGACGCATCGGTCCTGCCACGCTTGAATTTCATCACCTGATACGCATTTGTCCAATGAGAGCATTGGTACGCTATGGACCACCTCGCCGAATTCGGTTGATGGTTCAGCGCCAACCCGTTGAGTCGGCGAATCAGAAATTACCAGATGCGGATTCGCGTGTTCGAGCTGCACGAGTCGATCAAACAATGCGTCAAATTCGATATCCGGGATTTCGGGATCGTCGAGCACATGATATCGGTGCAGGTGGAAACGTACTTGTTCCTGAAGTTGCTCGATCTCTTTTTTTGGTTCCATCATCTCGCGTAGCCTGCACCGAGTCGGCGGCCCACAACAACCACCCCTGGCTCTCCTCGATAACCTACCGCTTGCTAGGCACGCGCGAACATCTTTTTCCGAGCGAATTCGATGATCTGTTGGCGATAGTGTTCAACAACCTGACTAGTTATCAAGTTCATGTGCTCGTCCCTTAGCTCCCCGCCGAGCGTCGCCGCCGTGTCTTGCGCAACGGCCAACATGTCATCATACGCACCGAGCGGTTCGTTGGGCCCGCATATTCTCAGAAACATCGTAACGCCGGGCGTTGCCATTTCCTTAATATCGGCGAGATCGAAAGATCCAGGTTCAACGGCATTCGCCACGCTGAATTGCGTAACGCCTGTCGCGTCAACGCGATGGAAAATATTCATATCACCATATTTGAGTCCATGCCGAAGAAGTACTTCGATGACTTTCGAACCATTCCAACGTTCACCCTTTGAATCCATCACAGACACAACAACTAGGTCCGTCTGATCCTCTAATTCTATGGTCACATTTCCCACCGATGCTCTCGGAGTCTTTTCCGACGTCTGCTCAGCCTCTTTTCGAGTTCTACGAAGTCTAGAAGGCGTTGCTTCCGCAACAATGGGGCTCTCGTTCGAAACCACAGCATCATCGCGAGCTTCGTCGACGAGCATGGTCTCGTCTTCGGCCACTATTTCGGAGGCATCGATCAAGACTCTGTCTTCCTGCAACGGCATTGTCGTCAACGCTGGCGTGGGTCTCTTCCTCACTGCAATTCGTGCTCCACCATTGGGCAGCTCGCCCCGCAACAACTCCATCTCATCGAACCCTATCGACGTGCTATTTTCGGCCAGTTCCATTTTCAATGGATTCTTCCGGGATCGTCGGGCCACCCAGAGCCCATGCACGATGACCGCCGCAATGAGCAAGGCACCACACACCAGGATAAATATCTTCATGTCCACTAGATTACCTTGGGCCCGATTTATTGCCGGGCTAACCTACGGCCATTTCCGCCGCTTGTTCTACATCCACCGAGACCAGCCGGGACACTCCCGGTTCATTCATGGTCACGCCCAGAAGGTGATCCGCCATTTCCATCGTTAGCTTATTATGAGTGATCACCACGAACTGCACTTCGCTCGACATCTCTTCGATAAGATCAGCAAATCGAACGACATTGGCGTCGTCCAACGGCGCATCGACCTCATCGAGAAGACACACCGGACTGGGATTCAGCTGAAATATTGCGAATACCAGCGCTACCGCCGTCATCGCTTTTTCGCCTCCCGATAACAAGTGAACGTTTGCATTACGTTTACCTGGTGGTCGTGCCATGAGTGTGATACCGGTATCGAGCAGGTCCTCCCCTGTCAGCTCCAACTGAGCGTGTCCTCCACCGAACACTTTCGGAAATATAGTTTTTAGGTGACCGTTAACTTCGTCATAGGTCGCCTTGAATCGTGATCTTGTTTCCCGATCTATGCGTTTGATCGCCGCGTTCAAGGTATCAAGCGCTTCCTCAAGATCTGCATGTTGTTTATCTAGGTACTGTTTCCTTTCCGATTGTTCCTCAAATTCTTCGATCGCAGCCAGATTGATCGCACCCAGTCGTTCTAACCGACGCCCAATTAGTTCCAACGCCGCAACAAGCTCGTCCTCCGTAACCTCTGGGGCTACGGCGACCAAGGCGTCCTCAGCAGTTATCCCTGTCTGGTCTAGTTGTTGGCGCACGTTCGCGAGTTTCACCACCACGCCTTCACGATCGATGCGACGTTCCTCCAATCGCCTCCGGGTCTCTTCAATCCGTGTATCCGCGTCCTGACGCTTTGCCTGTTGCATGGTAATTTCGCCATCAATGACTTCCATTCGATCACGAACCGAACTGAGCTCCCCATCAATATTCTTGCGTTCCGATAAAACCGACTCTAATTGCTTTTTGAGGGTAGGCAACGGCCGTTCGTTATCCGACAGACTGTTATCGATGTCTTGAAGCCGTTGATCGAATTCCCCGCGTTGCGTCACCAATCGACGACGTGCGTTCTCGCATGCCTGCAAGGAAGATTCGAGCGACTGACATTCGAGTTTAAGCGTGTGGTAGTGGTCTCTAACGGAATTTGACGCACCACGGGCCAATTCGAGTTGTTCGATCCCCCGATCACGCGATCTTGTTAATTCGTCACGTTCATCCCGCAGTTGATCCGCTTCGGCAACTAGGCTGATTAAATTAAACCGCGACTCCTCAAGCTTCGTAGATTCCTGCTTAATCTGGCTTTCTAGTTCACCATGTTCTTTTTTGTTGAGCGTCCTGCGCGCCACTGCTTCCTCCTCACGCACCCGGTTGACGCCATGATCCGTCTTGACACTTGACAGCTTGTTCGATAATTCGGCCTGCCGGGTCTGCAAGCCATCGCGCTCCGATTCCAATGCTTGAACTTGGTTCTTCATTAACGTGAGATCTTCTTGGAGCTCGGCAAGGTGGGCTTCAGCATCTTCGACTTCGTGTTCCAGCACCTCAAGTACATGACCGCGTTCGATAACTCCTTGTCCAGATTCGTCGACTTGTCGGAACCGGAGCCAGTCTCGGCCAAACCAAACGCCGTTCGCTAAGATCACGCTTTCAGCTGGCCGCAGCTTGGTTCGAGCCAGTACCGCCTCTTCCATGGACTCGGCGGCAAAAATTCCATCGAGAAGTCCACCCAGAGAGGCGTCCACATCTTCAACATATGCCGCCAGCGGTCGCAGTTCACCGACCGAGCGATCGTCGGACGACGCTTGGTACAACGTAACCTCGCCACCCGCGAGATCGGTAACCTTGTCCGCAAACGTTGTAATGTCATCCACACTGACCGCCATCAAATCCGTGCCAAGAGCGACCTCCACGGCCCGTTCCCAACCCGCCGTCACCTTCAGACCATCACGTATCCGCGACGCCTCAGACAAACCATGTCCGACTAACCACGCGTCCGTTTCGGTTCCCTCAACACCAGTTGTGGCTTGCTGGAGCGCAGACAGCGAGGCAAGTTCGTGGCGCATAGCCTGAACAGAAATTCGAGCTTCCTCCAGCGAACGTTCTCGTTCTACAACGTTGTCTCGAGCTAACCGTAACGCCTCAATGCACGCCTCAAAATCGGCCGCCAAGGCGTTGACCGTTCCTTGCACATGTTCCACTTGCTCCGCTAGGTCGCGGAGACTGGAAGCCTCGGAACCCGAGCCCGGATGTTCCGTGTCAAGCTGATCGCGCCGAGCACGCAGCCGCAAGAGCACTTGATCCAAATGTTCGACACGGCTCTCCTGGACGTGGATTGCAGCGTCATTTGCACTCGCACGTGCGCTAAATGCATCCCACGAGCGCTGCAACTCAATTACCGAAGATTCGTTGGCGGTAAGTTCCGAACTCACGCGTTCAAAATCGACCTCGACCGCTTCTAGTTCAGGTTTCTTGGCTATGACACCTTCCTGCAAAGACAGGATCTCGGCGTCATCCATCTCGAGTTGAGTCGCGGTTTCGGCCTGTCGAACAACAACCCCTTTGCGATCCTGGCCCAGCTGGACAATTCTTTCTTGATTAAACTGTATGCCTTCCTCGAGACGTGCAATATCGGTACCCAACTTGTAGTAGTTACCCTGCGTGTCGTTGAACTTGTCAGTGGTCTCGGATTGCTCTGCTCTGGCTT
Source organism: Gammaproteobacteria bacterium UBA1119 (assembly GCA_002313255.1). Taxonomy (GTDB): domain Bacteria; phylum Pseudomonadota; class Gammaproteobacteria; order Pseudomonadales; family Azotimanducaceae; genus UBA11889. The sequence goes on from DCBA01000115.1 coordinate 7,483, forward strand.
TTTCAAGCGTCGTGTCGAGGCTCTGCAGCTCGGTCCTATTGCGTTCATTCCCCAGTTCCAGCTCCGACAAATTTTCCTCGTGCACGGCTAAACCGGCCTCAAGAGCTCTTAGCTTGATCGTGTACAAAGCCGCGGTGGTACCACGCTCTTCTTCTTTAAATTTCCTGTACTTCTCGGCGTTTCGTGATTGTCGTTTTAAATGAGCTAGTTGCCGGTCAAGTTCGTCGCGAATGTCGTTTAAACGATCAAGATTTTCGACTGTGCGCTTGATCCGATTTTCTGTTTCTCGGCGACGTTCTCTGTATTTTGAAATTCCAGCCGCTTCTTCTAAGTAATTTCTTAACTCTTCCGGCTTGGCGTCCACCAACTGGCTAATCATGCCCTGTTCGATGATCGAGTAGCTCCGGGGGCCAAATCCCGTACCTAAAAAGATATCCATGACGTCGCGGCGACGGCAGCGGTTACCATTTAAGTAATAAGTGGACTGCGCGTCCCTCGCCACTTCGCGGCGAATCGCTATCTCCCCGTACGACGCGTAAGCACCGCCAATCCGCGAGTCGCTGTTGTCGAATAACAATTCGACACTAGCCATCGCAGTCGGTTGCCGAGCACTAGAGCCATTGAAAATAACGTCCGTAAGTGCCTCGCCCCGCAGTTGTCGGGCGGAACTTTCTCCCATCACCCACCGTACTGCATCGATGATATTTGACTTACCACAGCCGTTCGGACCGACGACGGCACATGTTTTTCCGGGGAGGCTGACCGTTGTCGGATCGACAAAGGATTTAAAACCAGCAAGCTTTATCGCTTTAAGTCGCATTCAGTGATGAAACACTGTGCCTGTTAGTCAGCAGAGCGTAGTTTAGCAGAAGTGCATATATTTCAACAACTTAAATACGTAACTAATTGTTAAAAATATATAACAGCCAGCTTACATGACGAAACCCTTTCAAGAGATATCGGCATGCGACCCGTTATCGACGATTCGACAGGCATTGGCGGGGCAACAAATCACTCGGCAATTCGTATGCTTGTTCGTCCATGCGCACACTGTGACACTCATTTCGATTCAACGACGTCCGGGTCATCTGCAAAGGACAGACGGACGGTTGCCCCGTCTGGTATCAAGACTTCGCTTAGCCTCTCCATATCTCCGGGATGCGTATTGGCGCTACCCGTGACCGATACCCGGGCAACGACGTATACATGGTTTACAGAAGAAATAGGCCGCGATGGGTCCATGCTGACTGCATCGTCAAGCGTGATGTTAAACGAATCCCTACCATCTAATGGTCTCCTGACCACTGCCAATGGCGGACCCGCACTCTCCGAACGCGCATACACCAGGAGCCAGGAAAGCTTTTTTGGAATCGTGCGAACATCGACGAAAACGTTCACGTGTGGGCGCGCAGAGCTCAATTGTGACCTCGCGGTAACAAGCGCCCGTTCGAAAAAATCTCGCTGTGCTCCAACTATTTCTTGTCGGAGCGCCCGATCACTGTAGTTAACCACTCGCTCATGCTGACGCCGTTGAACCGCATCTAACGTCAATAATTCGAGCACGGACGGATGATCGGTTCGATACGTTTGAATCTTGTCAACGATCCCCTGTGCATCGGTATCGAGAATGCCACCGGCAGCTAAGAATGCTGCTTGAGCCCAATGCACTTCGACATCGATTAGCGGTGTATCTCCCGGCGCTTGGACCAAAGCAAATGCCTCGGCCGCATCCGAGAACCGCTCGGCTTTAAAATACGCAAGCGCCAGGTAGTACCAGCTCGTACGGTCTTGAGGACGTTTCTTTACCCGGACATTTAATCGTTTTACGGCCTCGTCTAGTTCGGCACGCGTCGAGTTAGTGCTCGTTACCACCGACCCGACATTTCGTATGGATACGGCGCTCGGATCTCCCCAATGTAGGTATAAGGCTACGGATGCAGCTACGACTACAAACGCGAGACTTAACCCAATCAACCGGGAACTCCCCTCATCACCGTCGGCATCTCGGCCTTCGAGATCCGCCAGCAAGGCGACACCCAATTCTTCCCTGAGTTCCGCCGAATCAACGGTTTCAATTACCCGGGATTTCATTTCTGTCTCGATCTCGTTCAAGCGATCCCGATAAAGCGCTTTGCGCGCGTCATCGTCCGACCAACGCGCTTTTGGCCGAAAGTACGCGACGCCAAAAAATACCCAAGCGGATGTCGCGAGCAAGGCCACACCCATGCCGAGATAGATCGCGATCATTGTTTCCGGATAGCCTCCAACTGGGCTCGCTCCTCATCGGATAACGAAACTCTTGTCATGCGACTACCAATTCTCCGGAGCACCAAAATGCCTACCAACAGCAGGAGAGGTGGTCCAAACCACAGGATCCACGTATTCGCTCTAACTGGCGGGTCATACAACACGAAATCTCCGTATCGAGCCTGTAAATAGCGACGCACTTGATCGTCAGTCATTCCCTCGTCGACCAATCGGTAGACCGTGCGCCTCAAATCCCGCGCAACCGGCGCGTCGGAGCCCGAAAGATTGGTGTTAAGGCATTTAGGACAACGGAATTCCGCGATAAGGGCGCTATAACGAAGCCGCTCAGCTTCATCCTCGAACTCAAAGGCATCAATAGTGGATACTCCTGCAACCCACACTCCAAGTAACCCCGAGAGAAGCGAGCTAACCATCGGTCAACGAATCCAAGATCGGTAAAAACTCTCGATTCCAGTTTCTATCGTTCACGTCACCGACATGCCTAAAACGTATGATGCCGTCAGCGTCCACGATAAATGTCTCTGGCGCACCATACACACCAAGGTCGACACCCAAATCACCACTCGCGTCCACAATCGTGAAATCGTAGGGATCTCCGTAAAGACTCAGCCAACGGCGAGCTTTCTCGCCGTCGTCGCGATAGTTAATTCCTACAATCGACAATCCCGTCGCCCTCCTTATGTTCATCAGCGTGGTGTGTTCGTGCAAACAGGTTGGACACCAGGTCGCCCAAACGTTCACCAGTCGGATTTCTCCTAGCAAGGTTTGGTGCCCCAACACCTTCCCCGACGTCAGTTCAGGCAGCTGAAATCCCGGGAAACGCTGCCCGACCAGAGCCGAGGGTAGGCGGGAGGGATCGTTTAGATGAAACCCCGCATAAAGGATCGCGACCAATGCGACAAAGCCGATAAGCGGCGCAAAAAAAACTGCTCGTTTCACGCCACCTTGCCTGCCGTAGCAAGTCCGTCCCGCCGCAACGCCAAACGTCGATATCGACTGTCCATGACCGCAAGTAATCCTCCAAAGCAAATCAACAATCCGCCGCACCACACCCAGCGAACCAACACTTTCTCTTGAATCCGCACCCCCCACGAACCGTCCGGTAGGGGCTCTCCTAATGCAACATATAAGTCCTGGAAGAATCCCGCTTCGATACCCGCCTCTGTCATCACGCTATTGCGAGCCAAGTAATTTCGTTTTTCGGGATAAAGACTTATTCCTCCCACATCAAATTTCGCCCGTTGGGCGATGTAATTAGGACCGTTAACGGTGGTTACGGAAGCGAAATGGTATTGCCGTGCATTCAGTTCAACCGTATCGCCTGGCGACATCCGAACCTCGGTTTCGTGCGAGAACACGCTAGTAACCGCCACGCCCACAGCGCCAACCGCAAAACCGACATGAGCCAATAACATGCCCAGGTATCCAAGCGGACGCGCGCCTTTCCGCTGAATGAAGTCAACGCCGTGACTCAAAAGTAACCAGATAGCGAGTGTAACGGCGATTACGACACCCACGATGCTTCCAGTATTCAACACGCGATCCGACGTGATCGCGATAACGAAAAATACGCCGCCAACCAACGTCGAGGCCAGCAAGAGCAAGCCAACTTGTCGGAATAACTGAATCGGCGTTCGCTTCCAACGCGCCACCGGTACCAGCGCTAAAAATACAGCAAGGAGGCCCATCAAAGGGACAAACAAGCGGTTAAAGTATGGTGGTCCAACTGAAATCTTGTCCCCGCCAGTAACCGCTTCGTATGCAAGCGGATAGAGCGTACCAACAAGCACAACAGCAACGGCAACCACGAATAGCGCGTTGTTGATTAGTAAAAACAGCTCGCGTGAAAGACCCATGTATGCGATACGGCCGCGAATCGCGGGTACCCTGATCGCATAAAGCGCCAACGAACCTCCGACCGTCACTCCCAGCAACACGAGCAAAAAGACACCGCGCTCCGGATCCACTGCAAACGCATGCACGCTCGTTAGCACGCCGGACCGCACAATAAATGCACCCAACAAGCAAAGAGAGAAGGTCAATATAGTAAGAAGCACCGTCCAACCCCGGAACGCGCTTCGTTTTTCGGTAACGGCAAGTGAGTGAATAAGGGCAGTTCCTGCAAGCCACGGCATGAACGAGGCGTTTTCAACAGGATCCCAAAACCACCATCCGCCCCAACCGAGCTCGTAGTATGCCCACCAGCTACCCAAGGTTATCCCCACCGTGAGAAAGGCCCACGCAACATTAGTCCAGGGCCTTGTCCACCGGGCCCAAGTCGCGTCCAGCCGTCCTGAAATTAATCCCGCCACGCCGAAAGCAAAAGCAACCGAAAAGCCGACGTAGCCCGTGTACAAAAGTGGCGGATGCACGATTAAACCAAAGTCCTGCAGCAGCGGATTCAAATCTGCGCCCACCGTCGGGACATTCGGAACGAGCCTCAGAAATGGATTGCTCGTCTGGAGCAGGAAAAGCAGGAAACCAGTATTCAATAATCCAAGCGTCCCGAGTACTCGTCCATATATCTGATAGGGCAAACGGCGGCCGATTATGGCCACCGCAAACGTCCATCCGGCCATGATCAGAGTCCATAAAAGAAAAGATCCCTCGTGCGCTCCCCAAACGGCACTAACCTTGTAATACCAGGGCAGCAGCGTATTCGAATTCGTGGCGACGTAAACAACCGAGTAGTCGTCTTTGAGAAAAGCGTGGACCAACAAGGCAAATGCAACCACGAGTGTTACAAGTTGCAAAACTGCAAACGAGCCACTGTTTTCCACCCAACTTCGCCGTCTCGTCGCCGCACCCACATGACCGAGAACACTCAGAACGATCGCCGCAACAAGGCCGATGATGGCCGCAAGATGCCCTATCTCGGGTCCAGCACCCCAGAGCGTCCCCAACGTGGCATCGAAACTCTCGTACTTTACCGTCAGAATGTCCGACGTCGAGGTCGTCAAGATTCTGCTCCCATATCCACTAATTCTGGTGGCATGTAATTTTCATCATGCTTGGCGAGTACTTCCTTTGCGTAGAAGACGCGGCTCGCATCGAGTTGCCCTACCACAAGAACGCCTTGCCCTTCTCGAAAGAGACCGGGTAGCAACCCTTCGTATCGAACCTCGAACCTCGATCCACGAAGATCGGATAACACGAAAGAGACACCGAGGCCTTCCGGCTTGAAGTCAAGACTACCCTTTTCCACCATGCCGCCGGCGCGAATGCGTTTAGCGATTGGGGCTTCTCCACCCACAATCTTTTGCGGCTCGTAAAAGAGATCTATGTTCTCTTGCAACGCAAACAACACCACCCCTATCGTCAGCGCACTACCGAAAAGTAAGAACAGAACGACGGCCAAACGCTGTCTACGAATGGGGCGCATTACGAACCACCCTCCAGATCGGTGCGTTCCGTTGCTCGCACTAACAACTTTTTTTCCGCACGTAACGGCCACGCGCCAAGCACAACAAGCGCCACTATACTTATACCGTACACACTCCAAACGTACAGACCGTGACCGCCCATAGCGGCCCAGGTATAGAAGTCGCTCAACGTTGCATGCTCCTCGTGATGTCACGGACCCATTCCGTCGCCTGTTCACGTTTAAGGACTTCCACTCGCATCGCCGCCAAGATCACGCCTGCAATGAAAATATACAAACCGGTCGTGTTGAAAAGGAGAGGCCACAACATGCTGGTCTCAATCGTCGGTTCATTAGTAAACGTGATACTCGCTGGTTGGTGCAATGTCGTAAACCATTCAACCGAATACTTGATGATAGGGATGTTAACGACGCCGACGAGCGCAAGTATCGCTACGGAATACGCAGCCCGATCCAGCCGTGGAATCGCTTGGCGTAGTGCGATAAGCCCAAAAAACAGGAACAGGAGGACCAGTACTGACGTCGTTCGCATATCCCACACCCAGCCAGTGCCCCACGTCGGCATGCCCCATAAAATACCGCTCGCGAGGGATAGCAACGTCAAGATTGCACCAACGGGCGCCGCCGCTGCGATGAAAACATCCGCCATCTTCATACGCCAAACGACATAGACAAATCCAGCCACGGCGCACGCGAAATAAACCATCTCGGCCAAGTGTGCGCTGGGTACATGAATGTACATGATCCTAAAACTATCGCCCTGGTATTTATCCGGGGGCGCCAACGCCAATCCCCAAAAACTTCCGATGATTAGGCCCAAAGTGCCGCCAATGTATAAACCACGGACCCACAAGGAAGAACCATGATAAAAAAAACGGGGAGAGCCCATGCGGTGAAATACATCCTTTATCGAGCCCATATCAATACTCCTGACTACCCCTCAGCGCCGCGCCAATCGCAAAGGGCGCCAGTGTAATCGATCCCGCTAACAACGCGGTTAGCCAAAGGACTGGCCCAGTTACCGTGGCTCCATCTAATACCCGATAACAAGCGCCCGAACCAAAAATCAGAACGGGAATGTAAAGGGGCATCACCAATACGGCTAAAAGTAATCCCCCACGACCAAGGCCGGCCGTCAATGCCGCTCCAATCCCTCCGATTAACGTTAGCACCGGCGTACCGAGCAAAAGCGTTCCGACGAGGATTGTTATTATTTCAAATGGCGCGTTAATAAATACCGCAGCAAGCGGTGAGAGGATCGCGACGGGCAGCCCACTCACGCACCAATGCGCTAAAAGCTTACCCAGTACTCCTAGAAATAAAGGCCGACTATCCAGCAACATTAGTTCTAAGCTGCCATCGTCATGGTCACGATGAAAAAGATTTTCCGTCGACAGCATGGCGGCAAAAAGCGCGACAACCCAAACAACTCCCGGGGCTACTCGGGGCAACGTTTCGCTGTCGGTTCCTACCGCGAAAACGAACAGAGACAAGGCAAGTACAAAGAATGCAATCGGATTGGCGGTCTCGGTCCGCCCACGAATCGCGACCAGAAGGTCGCGACGAAATTGCACTCCAAAATTCCCCATCAGGTGCCGAGCTCAAGCACCCGGGTCTGAGGGAATTCGAGTTTGACGTGCGTCGCGCAAATACACCCGCCACCCGCGCTCCGATGCTTGGCAATGAGGTTACGTACCAGCGCGACCGCATCGTCGTCAAGCGACGTCATTGGCTCATCCAACAACCAAAGACGCGACTCCGAAATACATAATCTTGCAAGCGCGGCGCGACGCATTTGACCTGCCGACAGCGTGCGGCATGGCGCGTCTTTGTACCTCTCCAAACCCGCATAGTGAATGGCGGACAACAGCGTTTCTGGACTCACGTCTCTCTCTTGCAAACCGGCGCACCAGCGCAAGTTTTCAAGCGGGCTGAGCAATTCGTTCAATCCCGGTCGATGGCCCATATAGAGCAAGCTAACTGCGCGTTTTATGACGCCGCCATCCGCTTCAAACAGTCCCGCCAAACATCGGAGCAACGTCGATTTACCACTGCCGTTGGGGCCCCAGAGTTCCAGGACGTCTCCAGAGACAACCGTAAGACCGAGTCGGTCGAACAGTCGCTGACCTGCAACCATGCAAGTCAGATCGTTTGCTTCGATCAATGATTGATTCAAAAGAAGGGCGTTTCAATACAGATACGTTAAACACGATTATAGTGGGCGGACGCACGTTCGGCATCCGCTCTGAAGGTTTTGGGATACGTCGGATGCATCTCGCTGTCTTTTGCCATCCCGTGGTTCGCTAACAACGTCTATAGCTCTCCGTGCGGTCAACGGGAAAATGCGATATACAAGGCGTGCCATAAAGAAATGCGCTAAACCGGCTTTGAACCATGACTCCAAGTCGACGGAACCCACGATGCCTTTGATCAGTACACGGTCATTTAGACGATCGGTCTTTTCAAGGCCTGTTATTCGTCTGATGACCAGAATCTTGACCCTCATCGCGGCGGTATTGCTTAGCAGCTGCGGAGGGTCCAGCACGAGTGAAATTAAGGCCAATCTTGATAGCCCCGATAACATTCAAAGTGCAACCGAATCGAGCACCTCGTCCGAAGAAGGATGGGTTGAAGGCGTATTTGAAGCGCCGGAAACTTTTCGCTATCTCTGTGCGAATCCCCGAATCGGTGACGATCCAGCGACCGGAAGCGCGTACCTCGACGCAGTGGGCACGACGACGGATGAAAACAACTGGCTGCGTTCGTGGAGCAATAAGCTCTATCTCTGGTACCGCGAGATCGAGGATCTCGATCCCGCTGAATATACAACGTCGGAATATTTTGACCTGATGAAAAGTTTCGGGACCACCGCGTCGGGAAATCCCCAAGACAAGTACCACTTCACCTACGACACGGAAGAGTGGCGCCAGCTATCTCAATCCGGAATCACGGCGGGTTACGGCGCGGAGCTGGCCATTTTATCTTCTTCCCCTCCCCGAGAAGTTGTGGTCGCATTTACCGAACCAAACACTCCTGCGACCGCCAGCGACGTGAATCTTGCTCGCGGAACAATCATCGTTGAGGTTGATGGAGTCGACGTCGAGAACGGGTCGGACACGGACACACTCAACGCCGGTTTGTTTCCGGCGACGACGGGGGAAAGCCACGAATTCTTGGTTAGAGACCTCGGCACGACCGAACCGCGCACCGTCACCATAGAATCCGCTTTGATTACCCAAGATCCCGTACAAAACGTCAAAGTGATCACTACAGATTCTGGCGATGTTGGTTATATGCTGTTCAACGCACATCTGGCACCTTCCGAACTTGAACTCATCGATGCCGTCGAGTCCCTCAGCGGAGCAGGTGTCGTCGATCTCGTCCTCGACCTTCGCTACAACGGTGGGGGCTATCTCGACATCGCGAACGAACTAGCTTTTATGATCGCCGGTTCGGAACGCGCGACAGGAAAGGTATTCGGCGAGATCCAGTTCAACGACAAACACCCTTCCACCAATCCCGTCACGGGAGCGGCTCTAGAACCAGAACTTTTCCATACTTCCGCGCGGGGGTTTTCCGCTTCGTCGGGAGCGGCTCTACCCGCACTTAACCTTGAACGAGTTTTCGTGTTGACTGGGCCAGGTACCTGTTCGGCCAGTGAATCCATCATCAACGGTCTGCGTGGTATCGACGTCGAGGTAATCCAAATCGGAACATCCACATGTGGTAAACCGTACGGTTTTTACGCTTTCGACAATTGTGGAACCACCTATTTTTCGATCCAGTTTCGTAGCTCCAACGCAAAGGGGTTTGGCGATTACACCGACGGGTTTTCGCCAACCAACGAACCGTCGCCCGGAACAGCACTGCCAGGTTGTTTTGTTCCTGACGATTTTGGCCACGCTCTCGGAGATCCGTTAGAGGATCGACTCAACACGGCCCTCGCCTACCGTACCGACGCGAATTGTCCGGCGGAGGCCAAAGCCGCTATCGCACACAAGTCGGCTTCAACTTCCGACGTTCTTGCCAACGGAAAGATCCGACAACCTTTCTTCGGATCGCTAGGCTTGTTGCGCGATTAAGGATGCCTGCATGTTCGCGGCACGCTAGAGCCTCCTGGCCTACATAAAACGAACACTGTAATGAATTAAGAGGCTGCGTCCGTCCGAGAGACTCGATAAACCGCATTGGCGAAATCGTCTGAGACATAGATGTTGCCCTCGTGGTCCTCCGCAACCTCAGCCGGCCGACCGATCACATCATCGTCCAGCAGGAAGCCAGTAAGGAAATCTTGGGCGATAATCCCGTTAGCATCCCAATGCAAAGAGACGACTTTATACCCGCTCTTACGGCTCCGATTCCACGAACCATGCAACGCTACTAAGGCTGAGTCCGCCATATAAGAGCGATGGATGGGTGAGCGCAAAAATACGATTCCAAGCGGCGCGTTGTGCGCAGGAAAATCGAAAACTGGCGGTATCGAGTCAGCAATTACCGTTTCCTTGCCGTTTCCGAAGTCTGGATCAGGAATACGCGATCCATTGGCGTATGGCCAGCCGTAAAAGCCCCCAGCCCGAATACGATTGAGTTCGCAGGGTGGAAAGTCATCGCCAAGTAGATCCCGTCCGTTATCTGTCGCGTACAGTTGCCCATCGTTTGGCGACCAATCAAAACCCGCTGAATTCCTTAGGCCCGTTGCAAAGAGCTTCTCACCCGAACCGTCCAGCTGATACTGCAATAGTGTTCCGCGGCGCACATCGTTCTCTTCGCAAACATTACAGCTTGATCCGACCGCAACGTACATTAAGCCGTCCGGCCCAATCCGTATGGTTTTTTTCCAGTGATTACCCCCGGCAGGAAGACCCTGGACTAAAACCTCGTATTCTCCCGATATTTGCCGACCGTCAAAGGGGACGCGACCAATCCCGTCCTCCTCTGCGACATAGAGGAACCCATCGTAAAGATCCAACCCGTTAGGACCATTCAACCCTTCCAAAACGACATCGTAACCGTCCGACCGGCCGTCGCCGCTGGCATCCGAGTAAAGAATCAGAACCCGACCGGTCCCAGGCGATGCAACAAGTAGGTGATTCGCATCCGTTACTCGGAGAACGCGCGCGTCTTTAATGCCCACCGCAAACAAAGTTACTCGATAGCCATTGGGAACTTTCAGCCGTGCGGAGACGATGGCGTCATCCACCCTCGGTGGGTCGACGTAGCCTGGGAAGAAATTACCCAACATAGAGAGGGGAACGTTCACAGGGGGAAGAACGATCCAGATTGCCAGCAGTAACAACGCCAGGACGACCCCAAGACCAATGAATAGTCGACGCAGAATCTTCATCACCTCTATCTCCAACTCGTTTTTCGGCGGACAACAACGGGGCCGCATGAATAATGACTCGCGTTGATCCGATACGAATGCAAAATCAAAGTTGCGATCAACCGCCTGACCTGTTTCGCGTAATTAGATGTGTACTTCCGAGCTTGGAATCGTACGTGATAATGGCCGCGCCCTCCTTGAGTTGCCGCAGAATCTCCGTACGTTTTGAGTCAAGCGTCCCATCCGTCACTCCACTTTCGCGGGTGATGTACTCATCGATGACTCCCCATAGCGCGTCGTCAGAGAGCTCTTGATGGGGTATTTCGATCATCTAGTACCGCTCGCCGTCCGCTCGGCTAAAGGCAATAATCGGAATTGCTGCTTAAGATTGGCAAAGTCGAATAGATTGGCGTCGGCCAGATGAGAAGGTACGAGGTTTTGCATGGCGCGGGCAATATTTTCGACGCGGCCTGGCTGAATCTCATCCCACCGACCGCACATCTCTTTGATAATCTGTCGCTGCATGTTTTCCTGTGAACCACAAAGATTGCACGGAATAATGGGGTGTTGCTGGAAACCGCTGAAGCGCGCAATGTCTCGTTCACGGACGTAGTACAACGGGCGAATCACGACATGAGCACCATCATCAGAGAGGAGTTTGGGAGGCATTGATTTCATTTTGCCGCCGAAAAACATATTAAGGAAAAGGGTTTCGACCGCGTCATCGAGGTGGTGCCCTAAGGCGATTTTTGTCGCGCCTAATGCGTTCGCTCGGTTGTAGAGAATGCCCCGCCGAAGTCGCGAACAAATCGGACAATACGTTTTACCGGCAGGCGTCAGATCCTTGACGATGGAAAATGTATCCTCCTCGACAATATGGTATTCGACATCCAGCTCGTCGAGGTAACCGGGCAGTACATTGGAGGGGAACCCGGGCTGTTTCTGGTCGAGGTTCAACGCAAATAATGTGAACCGAACGGGCGCGCTGCGCTGCAAGGATCGCAACACATCCAGCAGCGTGTACGAATCCTTTCCGCCAGAGAGGCAGACCATCACACGATCGCCTTCCTCAATCATGGAGTGGTCAACCACGGCTCGCCCGACCAAACGCCTCAACTTCTTGCTCAGCTTGTTATGTTCAACGTTTGCCTTCGCCATAGACGCGCCAGTGTGCGATCGAAGATATGGAATAGCAACGCCGTGCACTTCAATTCAACGAACCCGAATTCCTTGCATTCGGACTCCCGGTCTCTATGATTACGCCGCGACCAATTACTGTGGCGCACGACTGACCGACATGCCGCGTCGACGAGCCGCTTAATGGCAAAAACGGCGTATTTCAACCGAACTCTTATACAGACATGCGGAGACTAGCGAGCCGGCGTCTTGCATCAGGAGATACCTATGGGACTCGAGCACCAGGGCGAGCCGACGGAAGTCGACGAAATGGACGATGCTTTATACCGCATTCGACACAGTCTCGCGCACGTGCTGGCGCAAGCCGTACTCGAAATTCGTCCCAGTTCGACGCTCGGGTTCGGCCCCCCCATCAAGGATGGCTTTTACTACGACTTTATCCTCTCGGAACCCCTTACAGACGAGGATTTTCCCAAACTCGAACAGGCTATGCGTCGCATCATCAAAAAAGGCCAGCGGTTCTATCGCGAAGAGTTGTCCCGCGATGACGCCCTCAATCAGCTCAGCGAAATGAATGAGCCGTACAAGCGTGAATACGCGCTCGAACTCTTGGATCGCAACGATGTTTCAGAACTTTTGTTCTACCGCAACGGACCATTCCTCGACATGTGCGAAGGGCCCCACGTCGACACAACGCGCGATATCCCACGCGACTGCTTTAAGCTCCGCAGTGTCGCCGGCGCGTATTGGCGTGGTGACTCGGATAACGTGATGATGACTCGCATTTACGCGTGGGCGTTCAGTGATAAAGCGACCCTCGACCTCCGCGTCGACGAGTACGAACAAGCTTTGCTACGGGACCACAAAAAACTTGGCCGAGAACTCAGCATTTACGCCATTGATAACGATATTGGGCGCGGACTACCGCTATGGCTACCCAATGGCACGGTCATTCGCGACGAACTAGAAAAGCTAGCCAAGGAACTCGAATTCAAAGCAAACTACCAGCGCGTCGCCACGCCGCATATCGCGCGTCGCGACCTTTTTTATCAGACCGGTCATTTACCTTACTACGCAGACAGCATGTATCCGCCAATGGAACTGACGGAAGAAGGCGACGATGGGGAACGGATCAAAGAAGCTTACGTCTTGAAACCCATGAATTGTCCACATCACCACAAGATTTTTTCGTCGGAACCACGTAGCTATCGGGACCTCCCCCTGCGCTTCGCGGAATACGGCCAAGTGTATCGATTCGAGGAATCGGGTGCGGTTGGTGGACTCATGCGCGTACGTGGGATGAGTATGAACGACGCCCACATCTACTGTACCGAGGATCAAATCAAGTCCGAGTTCAGAAACGTGATGGCGTTGCACGATGAAGCCTACGCCATTCTTGGCCTGGACAATTATTACCTTCGCCTTTCCCGCAGGGACCCTCACGACCCCAAAGGCAAAGATAAGTACGTTGACGACCCCAAGTCATGGGAAACCTGCGAACGGCTCATTGCCGAACTCTTGAACGAAATGGAAGTGGAATATGTCGACGGGCCTGGAGAAGCAGCGTTCTACGGACCAAAGATCGATATGCAATTTCATACGGTTACGGGTCGCGATGAATCCGTCAGTACCATTCAACTTGATTTTGCGGTACCCCGCCGATTAGGACTTCACTACGTCGGGTCCGACGGAGCAGATCATGTGCCGTACTGCATCCACCGAGCACCCTTTTCGACACACGAACGCTTCGTCGCGTTCCTGATCGAACACTTTGCGGGCGCGTTCCCGACATGGCTTGCGCCGGTGCAAGTCCGCGTATTGACTGTATCCAATCAGTTCACCGAGTACGGACAACAAATCGTCGACAGACTCCGAGCGCGTTTCATACGTGCCGAGCTTGGCTCCGACAGCGACACAGTTTCCAAAAAAATCCGCGACGGCACGACCCAAAAAATCCCCAACCTGCTCATCGTGGGCGAACGAGAAGCGCAAAATAGCACCGTGACGCTTCGGCGTTACGGTATCGAAAAGCAAGAAACGCTATCGATTGAGGCTCTTGAGCACACGCTCGTTGACACGATCAAACAGCGATCGTTAGAACTTCAGCTGAGCTAAACATTTGAATAGACAGGATCTCGGTGGTCCTCGCGCTCAGTTCGACGCCTGCGCTGTCTGGCTACTGACCCCAGACAAATTGATGTAATCCATCAGAATATGACCCGTTTCCATGATCAGCGGGTCAGGGTCGTCGTCCGAGTCGGAAATCTTCTCTGATGCCCGTTGCGCTTGCCGCGCCGCAAGATCCTTGAGACTCGTCACCGGGTCCTCTCCTTTGGCAATTAGGAGCGCGTTTTCTAGGTCAAGCCGCCACACATCGTCGGCCTCTTTTTCGATTACCCGGGTCGTTTGATTAAGGGATATGTGTGTTTCAGCGCGCTTCTCTCTCCTCCAGTTAGACAAGGAACGGAGATATGCAAAATCAGGATCTTGCGCGACCCTTCGTTCGTGATTCACCCTGAGTCGCTCCAGATAGGGTTGGACGTTGTTGGTCTGGCGATAAACGGCCGGTTTGATGGTGTCCCACGTAAGCGCATCTTCCAGCGTGCTCTCACCGATGTTGTCGATGCCGAATACGTCAGGGTACGCAATGTCAGGGACGATGCCCTGATGCTGTGTGCTGTCCCCCGACACACGATAAAATTTCGCTTCGGTGATTTTCAGTTGGCCGCGGTTCAAAGGGACCAGCGTCTGAACCGTGCCCTTGCCGAACGTCTGTGTGCCGATCACCAATCCCCGTTGGTAGTCTTGAATCGCTCCAGCAAAAATTTCAGAGGCAGAGGCCGAAAGTCGATTGACCAGTACCGCAAGTGGACCATCCCACGCCGTTCGACCGTCCTCGTCACGATAGATTCTTGCGTTAGGCCGGCGCGCTTTTCGCACTTGAACCGTGGGACCCTTTCGAATAAATAACCCCGTCAGCGACTGGGCTTCCTGTAGCGAACCTCCTCCGTTGCTTCGTAAATCAACCACTAGGCCATCGACACCCTCGACCTTCAGCTCCTCAATGAGCCGGCTCACGTCACGCGTCGTGCTCCTGAAATTCTTTTCTCCACGTCGCACCGCATTAAAGTCAACATAGAAAGTTGGGATCTCCAAGACTCCGATCCGCACGTCTCCCAACTCGCTCTCAAGCGTAAATACTTTTTTTTGTGCGGCTTGCTCTTCTAGTTTCACGGTATCTCGCTTAATCCGAATCACCCGACTGGATTCTTCATCGCCGGAGTTATCGACAAGTTCGAGTCGAACAATCGTGTCTTTCGGACCTCGAATCAATTCAACGACGTCATCAAGGCGCCAACCCACAACATCGATCAGTTTGCCGCGTTCGCCCTGTCCAACAGACACAATTCGGTCCGACGGCTTTAATTCGCCCGCTTTATCCGCTGGTCCTGCAGGCACGAGTCTTACCACTGAGGTGTAATCGTCTTCCGTTCGCAATACCGCGCCAATCCCCTGCAACGAGAGCGACATACTCATATTGAAGTTCTCGGATGACCGAGGAGAAAGGTATTGAGTATGGGGGTCGTACGTGGAAGCAAATGCGTTAATGTACAGCTGAAAGGCGTCTTCTGATCGAGTTTGTCGGGCCTGTTTCAGTCGGTTCCTGTAGCGCTTAAGTAGCACGTCCTGAATGTCGCCTAGATCTCGCTCATTAAGTTTCATACTGAGGATCGACGCTTTAACACGACGCTCCCAAAGGGCATCATTCGCGGCCTCACTCTCAGACCACGGGGCAGCCTCGCGATCTATCTGAAGCGTCTCGTCGGCATCGAAGTTAAATTTTTCAACCCCGTCTTCAAGACCTGCTATGAGCGCATCGAGGCGGTTCAGAAGCCGCACTTGAAAAGTATTGTAAATGGCAAAGGCGGGTTTCAAGTCACCGTGCTTCAACGCCTCGTCTAGCCGATATCTGTACTTGTTCAGTGCGTCGAGGTCGGTTTGGAGCAAGTACGCGTGCCCGGGATCCAACGTGTTGACGTACTTATCAAATATTTCGCTTGACGCCGAGTCGTCTAGTGGCTTTTTAATAAAGTGGTTGTGTCGGATTTGATCCACGATGGTGAGGCTCGTACGTGGATGGATCGCGAGCGGCTCGAGATCTTGAGCATGACTTTCGTTGAACGCGACTTGTCCTTCTTGTGCGTAAACAACAGAGGAAACGATGAGCGCTAGAACCGCAAGTGGCCCTGCAGCTAGTTTTTTCCGATTGCCCATACTGCGTTCAGTCCCCTACACACCAGCTCATGGTGATAACTCGTTTCGCACCTATCTGCCGGCCCAGACATCTGTTGCTCGGGCGGATGGCCTCCGATGAGTGTCGCACGGAGCGACCGGAATGTAACCCCACCGTGGATCTAGCGAATGGCGCGAGGAATGGCACATTTTCCCGAGGCGCGGAATAATGCGGTTTCATCGTAACAAGGACCACTCATGCAAACGGAGTGTCACCGCGGTCGAAAAGT
Organism: Gammaproteobacteria bacterium UBA1119; assembly: GCA_002313255.1. Lineage (GTDB taxonomy): Bacteria > Pseudomonadota > Gammaproteobacteria > Pseudomonadales > Azotimanducaceae > UBA11889. Next base: position 24,116 of record DCBA01000115.1, read on the forward strand.
ACTGTCCACCGCTAGCTTAGTATGGGTCATGTTTCTGTGTGCCTGCGCACCCAGCGTTAGCTCCGAGTCGACGTCTCTGAATGATAGCGACGAGAACGTTATAGCAACTCAGCGATTGCCCAAGTCGATGAGCGGAGAAGCGTTTCTCGACAAAAACAAGATACTCCCCAACGTGATAACGACGGACTCCGGCCTCCAATACAAAGTTCTGGTGCAAGGCCGCGGTGCCCGCCCCGGACCAAGAGATACCGTCAGTACGCACTACGTGGGGACTTTGATTGACGGTACCGTCTTTGACAGTTCTCGAGCACGACAGTCGCCGGCACAATTTCCGGTTGATGGGGTTATTCGGGGTTGGACCGAAGCGCTTCAATTGATGCCTGTTGGATCGAAATGGATGCTCTACGTGCCGCCCAACTTAGCCTACGGATCTCGGAGGGTCGGGCCACACATCGGCCCCGACGAAACCTTGGTATTTGAGGTTGAATTGCTTGACATCGTCGGACGTTAAAGCCGTTATCTGCGTCGCGACTCGTGTTCGATCCAGACTACTTACCGATCACACGACGGCATCGAACGAACGCCTTGGGTCTCGCACTCGCGTGATCGGTATTGCCATCCGGTATATGCATCGACAGGGTCGCTGGACAATTTGTTGGTCGACCAAATTACGGATCGAAGCGTTGGCAACAGAGAATGCGTCCGACTTAACCAGCGACGTTAAATGAAACGAAACCTGACACGGACCGCCCTGCTCGGCAGCATCACCACAATCCTTGGTATCACCTGGCTAGCCAACGAATTTGAGCTCGATTTAGATCGACTGCTCGAATTCTTGTTATCCAGCACCCTTATTGTGCTCGGATGCATGATGTTGGCTGCCCTCGTCGTGGTGTTTAGACGAGTTCTTCGACGAAAATCTAGGAGCGCACAAAATAATCAAGGAAGATCCGTAAAGAATCGAGTAAACCTTGGTAAGTAGTACTTGTCGAGATCTACTGAAAATGCGACAGCGTGCGCCCGACCCATGATACGGTCGCGCGTAATCAGTCCGATCCTTCTGGAATCGCTGCTGTTGTCACGATTGTCACCGAGCATTAGGTAATACCCGGCTGGAATTTCTTGCGGCGGAAACGTCGAGTAGGTCCCGGTAGCTCGACGGTTCACCATAATCACGCGGGAGTCGCCCAAAACGCTCTCGCGAAAAAAACGGTGGGCGCTTGCTTTCGGAACCGGGAGCTCGGCAATTTCATCGGGCCCGAGGGGCTCATAGCTAGCCTTGTCACCGTTAATAACAAGTCGATTCCGACGCAGTTCAACCACGTCGCCGGGGACTCCGATCACCCGTTTGACAAAGAGGCGCTCATCTTGAGGATTATCAAACGTGACGACGTCTCCACGCTTTGGCTCGCCCCACCGAAAAATTCGAACCCACGTGAAAGGAACTGCAAGATCGTACGCCAGTTTGTCAACGACGATCCGATCTCCCGGCAGGATCGAGGGCTTCATGCTGCCGGAAGGTACCTGATTCCAATCAGCTATGGCCGAGCGGAAAATGAGCATGACGACCACGAAAACAACAAAGCTTCGCCACTCACTCCAGAATTTATTGAAGCGTCCGGTCACCGAATAAACGCCGCCGTTGCGGCACTCCATGTAATCATCAACGACGTTCCTGGTATTCGAACACATCGTTTCTCACGACGATTGACGGTTTTCTTCTTCGAATTGG
>DCBA01000079.1 GCA_002313255.1 Gammaproteobacteria bacterium UBA1119
GACGCGGTGAAGGTCGAACGCCCAGATCAAGGAGATATGAGCAGATCGCTTGGCCCATTCCCCAACGGCCAACCCGATATCGAAAAGAGCGCTAGCTTCTTCTACTTCAACACCGGCAAACGCAGCATTGTGTTGGATCTGGATTCCGACAGCGGCAAAGCCACCCTTATAAAACTTGTTCGACAACATGACGTGGTCATCGCTAGCGATACGGACGAAGGGCTTCGTGAACGCGGCCTTGGTTTTGAAGAAATTCGCAATTGGAATCCAACAGTAATTCTGACCACCGTCAGCGGTTTTGGGTCCTTCGGCCCACTTTCTGCCTATGAATCTTCGCACCTGATCACATGCGCGGTGGGTGGGTGGGCACAACTGTGTGGTGTGCCAGAGAGAGAACCTTTGCAAGCGGGCGGCGCGATCACGCAGACGCTAACGGGGGCGTATGCCGCGGCGGCGACTCTACTTGCCGCCTTCGGTCGCTCGCAACACGCAGGCGGAGAGCACATCGATGTCAGCGCTCAAGAGGCCGCGATTTGTGGCGCGCAGATTCCCAGCCTGTTCTATGAATACGCAGGGATTGTTGCTGAGCGCTATTCAAGCGTCGGCTCGGGCGCGGGTCCGTGTTATATGCTGCCTACTCGGGAGGGTTATATCGGCCTGAACGCCTTGACGCAGCAACAGCGGCTTATGCTTTGTAAATTTATCGGCCGCGAAGATATTGCCAAAGACCCCAACTACGAAGGCCTTTCCTGGGTCAGGCCGGATGAGCGACTCGAAGAATTAAGAGCCATATTTGGCGAGGCACTTAAAGATAAAACCGCAGAAGAACTGTTTCATGAAGCCCAAAAGTGGCGCGTGCCTTTTGGCTTGGTGCCCAGCCTGGAAGAGTTGTTTCATCTCCCGCCCCATGTGGAACGAAATTTTTTCCGGACCGTGACCCATCCTGAGTGTGGTGCAGTAGAGATACCCGGCGTGCCATTCAAATCCACCACCACGGAGATTGAGATCACTCGAGCGCCGCTGTTGGGCGAGCATACCGAGGAGGTATTAGCGGAGTTGACTGATTTCGAATCAACTCAAGATGAACCACAGGCCAACACAAACCCTCTCCCGCTCAAAGGCGTGCGGGTAGTGGACTTATCCATGTTCTTTGCCGGGCCAGTCACGGCGCAAATTTGTGCGGATGCGGGGGCCGAGGTGATCAAGGTTGAGTCGGTACAGCGCATCGATGGTTGGCGGGGTAGCGGTACGGTTACCAAAGCCGGCGTGGAGAGTTGGGAGGCGTCTCCTTATTTCAATTGGGTCAATCGCAACAAGCGAGACGTTACGCTCGACCTGACTGATTCCAGAGGTGTCGCCGCGGTTAAAACTCTCGTGCGCGATGCAGACGTTCTGATTGAGAACTACACGCCCCGGGTGATGGAAAACTTCGGTCTTTCCTACGAAACTCTTCAGGAGATAAACCCGCGGCTTATCATGATCTCCTTATCTGGTTTCGGCTCGGATGTGTCGTGGCGTGATTATGTCGCCTTTGGCATGTCTACCGAGCAAATGTCCGGCGTTTGTCATTTAACGGGCTATGCCAACGAAGAGCCTTTATTTACGGGTATGACCGGGGGCGATCTATTTTCCGGGGTAATGGGCGCGGTGGATCTGATTGCTGCATTAATCCAGCGTGAACAGACGGGTCTCGGCCAACACATTAATTTCAGTCAGATCGAAGCCTGCAATATGTACCTAGGTGATGCGATGGCTGGCTGGTCTATGGCGCAATTTGATCCGAAGCGGATGGGAAATGCTCATCCTGCGTATGTGTTGCAAGGTATTTTTCCGTGCGTCGACGATGGTTGGATTGCCATCAGTTGTAAAACCGACGCGGAGTTAGCCGCGTTGGGCGAATTAATGGGTGTCTCTTCTGAGATACATGAGCATGTCTCGGCCTGGACGCGTAAACGAGACAAAAAACAATTAATGCATGCGCTACAGTCGGCCGGTGTTCCGGCCGGGGCGGTGCTCAATGGTCCGGACCTCCTTGAAGATGAGCATCTTGCGGCCAGAGGTGCTTTCTTGGCTCAAGACCGGCCGGGTTTGGGAGTAAAACACTATCCCAATCAACCCTATCGCTTTCGCTGTACCGAACCCCAACCGACCGAGCGTGCGCCACTGCTCGGCGAGCACGCTGAAGAAGTGCTCACTAAGCTGGTAGGTCTTTCGTCCGATGAGATTGCTGAGTTAGTTATTGATGACGTCGTGGGCACTATCCCTCTGACGGCACGGTGATTGAGAAGCACTTCTTCGCTTTAGTTTATGCCTCAGTCACTTGTGTCACGGTTGCCCGCCGTGCGTCGATGCGCCGAAAGATGGCTCATCCGTATTCGCAGTCAGTTCATCTCGTGATAATCGGCCAGTGGATGGCCGTAGAAACCCACGCCGCGAACGCACACAAAATACAGCGACGAACTAATCCGAACATCATAGAGCTGCTGAAGGAACGTCTCGACGCGTCAATGCGTGATTAAGACTGCCTTCACTGCTGGCAGTTCAGACGCGCAACACTCCCAGGTCAGGCCATCATCTTCGGAGCGATGCACGCACCCATCATCCGTACCAAATATGACTTCGTCGCCTGACGTGGTTAAGGCAGCCGCATCGATATTCTTTGATAACCAACCACCTTCGTATCCGCAACGACTGAACGGTGTGTGGCCGCCAGTGGGTCGACGATAGATGGCCACTTCCTGACCTCTCGGACCTCTCGAAGCACATACAAACGTGGACTCATTAGTCGTCGTTACAGCGCGTAAATAATGTGCGTGTAATCCTTCATTATTAAAGTGCCATTCCACACCATTTTCACTCGAGGCAAAGCCGCGTGCTGCGGCGATCATGAGCGCGCCAGAACCGCTGGCATCGTGATGTACTTCGTGGACATCGACGTCAATGTCTAGCGGAGTCTGTTCCCATGTCCGTCCTTCATCCGTTGACCTCACAAGACCGCCGACATGAACATTGGCGTAGATATCGTCGTTATTAGCACGGCACATAGTCCGTGTGGATGGAAGCCCACCCCACGGCGTACCCCACAAACCGCGTGTTTCCACCTGCTCAAAGCCATCAACCAGAGTAAATTCAGGGCCGACAAGTTGGTAGACGTGAGCCGCAAAGGTTCCAGCAAAAAGCCTATCTTTACTGGGAAGGAGACAATGAACTTCGTAGTCATCGATCTGTCCGAATTCACGCCAGTCATCGTCGTATCGCCAGATACTATGGTCGTCGACGATCGCCCAAATCGAATGTTCGTCCTCCGCTAGGGCGGACACGCTGCGGTCTTCCAATGCAATTACCGGTTTCTCAGCGTTTTCGAAAAGCCCTTCTTCTGTTCCGACCCAGAAGGTCATCCCTTTTACCTCAAGTTGCTCGATTGCATTAAGACAATGTGCCAAACCGCATGTCAACTGGGATTCACCCAACGGGTCAAGATCTTGGCCGATGAGAGGCGTAGGATTTAGTGGCTTCGCTTTAACGCGCTTATTATGGCTTCGAAGACAGGACTACTTAAGCACCTGAAGGAGGCGAATGCCGAAGCCCTGTTGGCAGGTCTCGACGAATCGCCTGATCTTGTCCAATTCAAAGACGAGCGTGGCCGCAACTGGCTCCATCTCTGTGCCAGTGTCAGCAAACGCGCATTCCGCGCTCCAAGTAAGCAACTGGCGGAAGGCCTCCTTGCGCGCGGACTAGACATCAATGCACCCGCTTTTACTGAAGGCACGTGGCATGCAACTCCTCTTTGGTACGCAGTGGCACGAGGCCACAACATAGAACTCGCAAGGTATCTTCTTGAATGTGGCTCAACGCCCGAACACAGCCTTTGGGCGGCATCGTTCAACGAAGATCTTGCAATGTTAGATTTATTGATTGATCACGGCGCTACGTTGGAGGCCGTCGCTGAAGCCGAAACTCCGCTCCTTGGCGCGGTCAAGTGGAGTAAATTCAAAGCCGCCTCTTTCTTATTGAGTGCGGGTGCCGACCCAAACTACCAAGATGCCAAACGAATGACGGCACTCCACTACATGTTGAAGAAAAACAGTGACTGGAGGCACTTCGATATGTTCGTTACAAACGGCGCCAAGGGAGATATTTCGAATGCTGATGGTCAAACCGTCCGCGAAATTATGCGAAGAAAGCGCGACAAACGTTTTCATGATCTGGCTGGTCGTTTAGTCCGCTAGGATCCGATTCTATGGCCGGTAGCGTCTATAAATAAATTCTTTGCTGGCTAGGAAATCCCATCACTTTGGGGCGGTGAATACGCGAAAAACCGCACCTCGACGCTAACGCGGGGCGTACGACCGTCCGTACCGGGAATCTGTACCGCCGTGTGCAGCGTCGGCCGAAACAATTCGCCGTCGCCAGGATTCGAGTCGTAGGTGGTGAACACTAGTGCCTCATCTTTCGCAATGTGCGAGTAGTAGTTCCATCTCTGACCAGGGTTTGGTCGGCAATAGTGAGCATTGAACGGCTTGGGCGCATTGGGGTTTAGTTCATACACCAGATCATCGGGATCGATTGACGTTCGGTCACAGACCGTGAGCGGGAATCGTTCGAGCGGCGTGTCGGTCACTGAGCGCCAAATGTTGATGCCAATCACGCGTCGATCGGCTGGCATGCCCATGACTTCGGCAAAAGTCTTCTCGACGCCCTTGCGGTCCGGCGCCAGGAAATCGGCGTAGTCGTTGTGCACGAATTCGGCGCAGGGGCCGTACTGAATCCCGTCCACCCAATAGTGCTCCTTGATGTCTTCATTCCTGAAGGTGTGACTCTCGATCGGCATTACTTCGAACGAAGGAAGCAGCGCTTGCGCGAGCGCCTGCGCCTCCGCGTAGTAGACGCGTGCCACATCGTGCACGTCTGCCCAATCGTCGACGGCTGATGGGGCATGGACGAGCAGAAAACCGTTCCCATCCAAGAGCAAATCGGTCGAGTCGCGAGGCGAACCCTCGACACCACGATCCGCACGCGCGTCGTGAATAGTCGCCGGAACACCTAGCTGAGGCGGAGCCTTGTCAGTCTCGCCCGAGTAGTTGAGGTAACCCGTAAAATCCATGGGTCAACCCGCGAGAGTGAAGTCGATAGGCGCTAGCTTCGGTTGCTCCGCCGCGACGATCTCGCGCATACCGTCCCACTCCTCCCACATGTGCGTGAGTGCATGTTTGGAACGCTGCCAGGGATCGTTGCCTTGCTCGTATTCAAGCCATTCGCCCATCATGCCGCGATCCGGGTGATCCGAAACCCCAGTCACGAGCTTGTCGGGCTGACGGCGCTTGTTGCGAATACGAAAGATCATATTCTTGCGGGATTCGGTGCCGAATTCATTGCGCGTCCCGGTATGGGGCATTTGAAAAATCGTGATCGCCGCATCGCCCGGCTCCATCATGATTTGCGTCGGGCGAGGCCACGACCGACCGTCCGGCGTGGTCTCTGGTGGCTCGTCATCGAGCTCGATCAGCTTTTCTTGCACGGCTTGAGGTAGATAAATATGTCCCGCCCCGTTTGGCGTTTCGTAGTCGAAACGTGGCCAACCCGGACCTTCCGGTCCGATGCAGCCATTTTGCTCGAATTGCCAACGGTAATAGCCCTCAAGGATGCGATGCCCTCCGGGCACGATTGCCGTCTGACCAACCCCTTCTCGCGTCTGGTCGTTCAACGCAACGATGACAAACGCCGTGAAGCTGCCGACCGCCAAGCTCATGTCAGGATCCTGGAATAGTGGATCGGTATTGGAGCCGATGACATCGGCCGAACGACCGATGTCGCCTCTGGGACCGGATGCGATCAGACGCTGGTATATTTCCTCCGGTGTACCTTCCGAGGGTTCTTGCGGGGGCGCAACGGTGAAGAGTCCCTCCGCATGCATGCCGTGGCCGTAGTACGGCAGATCCCTCTCCCGATACCCGAGCGGAGTAAAGTGGTCACGTGGCTCACTTCGTTTTATGACCCCGACGTGGCAAAGGCTCGGGGGATCGAATACACCCATCGCTTCGGTCAAGATCGGGGTGACGTTCGATTTATTCACCAGGTTGGTCAGTTCCTCGGCGGGCGCCAGGCTTTCGCCCTTTGTCGCTGCCTTGATGCGTGCTCGCGCAGCATCAACGAGGTCGTCAGATACCGCGCCTTTTATCACGATATACCCATCGTTAAAGAACTGGCGTTTTTGCTGTACTGTCATTTCGGACGCCATGATTCTCCCCACTTACGCAACAACACCAGACAAAGATATCAAGAAGTCATCAAGAAAGAGTAGTGAACGGCAAAATTGCGGTCGCGTGGTATCTATCGAAGGTGGTAGAAACCAGCAACCACAGGGCCAGCGACGCTGATGAGCATTGTGCGGTTAAGCAGAGGCGTCTGGTTCGTATCCAGATTATTTAACGTATGTAAATCAATCTCTTATAGACATATAGTGTTTAGTTACTTTAGATATATTTGCTTCGAGTAAGCCTAAGAAAAGCCTTGAGAATGATCCGGGAGGATTAAGAAAGTTCGATCCCCTACTCCCCAATGACCCCCGCGTAGTAACCCCTTGGGGGGCATACCCATGTTCACAAGCAGAGCGTCTGTAATTTGAGTGGGTTTTGGACGCGAACTATTCTCAAGGTCCATGACAGATCTCGGCGGGAGGCGTAGTTGAAAACTTAATTTTCCATATCTTCCGCAAACACGATCATGTGTCCGTCGGGGTCAGATACGGCAAGTTCTCGCATGCCGTAATGCGCTCGCTCTTCAATTTCGTGAATAAACGTTGTCCCCTGTTCTTTCAGACCTACAAAATATTCATCAAGTTCTTCGCACCAGAAGTATGCGTCCCATTCTTTCATCGGACCATTTGGCGTGGGAGGCTTGCCTTCTTCGTAGCTGAGCATAATGACAAAACCATCTTTTGAGGGCATAGCAAAGCTTGGAGGATCACCCCATAGGGGGGGTCTATCGAACCCCAGCACATCTACATAGAAATTCAGGGAATCCATAAAATTTGATACTCGCAAATATGGGGCACTGCCGATGACTTTCATGTTTTTGAGTTTCTCCCTTTCAACGCAATTGATCTCAACGGTGGTTTGTTGGTCTCGTTAAATCAATAATTTTCTGCCGGGGAGTCTTGGAGTATCGCGCCGGCCTATCCAGAGAAAACAAGGGGGCAGCTTCAATGACAGGCGATCGATGGGTCAGGCAGGAAGTGTTTCAGGTTGAGCCGGGGCACTGGAAAAAACAATTACCTACAAAACACCTGAAGTTGGCGGAAAGAGGTGATCGAAAACGGCTTGAAGCGTTACTCAACGATTCTCCGGAAATGCTTAATCGTCGAGGGTCTCATGGGCGTACGTTTTTGTTTGAAGCGGTCCGAAAGGGCCGTGAACATCTTGTCGAATGGTTAATCGATCAAGGCGCCGACATCCACCTCACCGGTTGCTACAACATCGAAACCATCGTGCAAATTAATCCGCTCAGCGCCGCGCGATGGTATCGAAGGACCGGGCTCGTCGAGATGCTCATCAGGCGCGGAGCTTCGAACGATATTTTTCGGAGCGCCTTTAACGGTGAACACGAAGCCGTTGAAGCTGGCTTAAAAAAAGACATCAAATTGTTGGCCTTAGAGGATCCTGAAGATGAAATCTATTACACGCCTCTACTGAGCTTCGCGATCGCCGGCGGCCACCTAGAGCTCGCACATCGATTAGTTCAACTGGGGGCTGAGGTGCCAGCCTACAGCTTCCAACTACTATTCATTAGCGCGTTGCGCGAGCGGGACGATTTGTTGCAGATGCTGCTCGAACGCGGAGCGACACCGCTATCGGCGGATGCTCGCCTGTGGATGGCGACCAATGATCTTGGCATTCTCCGACTTCTTGTCGACCACGGCCTGTCTGCCAACCAGCGCCCTTACCACGGTCTTCACCCACTCGCTTACGCTGCGCGAGGCGATAAAGGTTCGCATCCGGACAAGGTCAAATTGCTGTTGGAGCGCGGGGCAGTTGTAGACGTGGCTGGTTCCCACGAACGCACCGCTCTCCATTACGCTGCTAGCGCGGGATTCGACGAAATTGTCGCGATGTTGCTGCACGCGGGGGCAGATTCGGCACTTGTTGATGACGAAGGACGATCTCCGCGGGACCTAGCGCGTCGAAACGGCCATTCCGGTACGGCAAATTTATTGAGCCGGTGAGTGCAAGAATAGAATTTTGTTGTGAATAGAGAACTACCGGCAGGCCCTTCGAAGTGAGGAGCACCCCTCGCACCAGAAACCATCGCGGCTACCCTCAAATCAAAGTCGTTTTGGTTTCATTGGACTCGTACGAGGCGCCCCTTTCTTTTGAAACAGTAGCAACCAAATAAAGATTGGTAGGAAAACCGCAATTGACGCAACCGTTAGGTTGTATAAGACGGGGATGACGATATGTAGAACGTTGCCAACCAAACCGAAATAAATCGATTCCAAATGAGGTAGAAAGATCAGTATTGGAAGAATACTCGCCAACCCCACAAGAATAGAGATTCGACGTGTCTTTTGTTTTGACTGCTCTTGATTAATTAAACTGAGAACGTAATAGGTGAATAGATCTCTATTTCTTTGCTTGTAAGGTCGGCTCTTTTCTCGTTGAACTATACGTTCGATCTGATTCATCTCAGCTTCTCCATCGCTCGGCTCAGCTTTGATTTCACCGTTCCCGATTTCATAGTCAACAACTCACCAATCTCGTTTACCTGATACTCGTAAATAAATCTCAGTATGAAAATGGTCTTTTCATCCTCAGACAGTGGTCTGATAATGTTGAAGAAGTCTTGATCGCCTTCAAGTTCCGGCGTGTGGCTCGGTTCCATAGCACTTTCACTGGAAGAATATTGATTCTCCTTAGTGATTAGGTCTTTGAAGCTATTAATCGCTATACGAGTAAGCCAGTGTTTAAAACTCTTCTTATTGTCGAAGCTCTTTAGGTAGGCATAACTTTTCAAGAAGGCTTGTTGGGATATATCTTCAGACATGTCCTTGTTTCCGTACGTTAGCCGCATCCCAAGGCCAAATAAGTAATCTGAATACCGCTCGACTAGAACCCCGAAATGGTGACTGCCGCCGGAAATCGTTCTCTTAACCAATTCTTCATCCGTCGTCATCGGCAAGCTTGTTTTTTGCATACAACCCGTACGCCAGAATTCCAAGGCCTATAAAGAGCACCAAAAGTCCAATTCCGATTAAAACTGAATCGATTACATAACCAAACACTGCTAGTCCCGCACCCGTACCGAAGGTGATGAGTCCCGTACGAATATCGTTTATTTCTTTGTTTTCTTTGCCAGATCCACTACCACGATATCCAGGCATACCGGCAATAACGTCGGGCGATAGTTCTTGTCCGCTCTTAATTAATTCTTGTAGCGTGTCGTGAAACGCTTGTTCGCCTTTACCTTTATAATGGTGAACAATCCAGACAATAAAAACGGGCATCCCAAATACGCCGATGATGCCGAATAACGGCACAAGAAGTGCTTCACTAAAAAGTTCCATACATACCCCCTTCTTTAACAATCCGGATTTATATTGCCACCCGAACTGGATCTAAAATTCACTATTCCTGTTGTATCTGCGACATCGATACTGCCACCGCTAGAAGCTTTACCCGTGATCCTGCGAGCGCCACAAACTTCTATAGAAGCACCCGAAGAAACCCTGACTTCTGAAGTCTCAACAATGATATTTTCTCCTGCTTCGAAACGAGATCCGGAAGAGGCGGTAACTTCGAGGTGATCAACATTGAGACCATTCCGTAACTCGACACCGGATCCTGCTGAAAGACTGACGTCCAGATTGTCGATAGAACCAGAGTTCCCATTGAGCTTGAGCTTACTTCCAGCAGAAACGGATAGACTTAATTTTCCGACGTTCTTAAAACAATCGTCCATTTCCCCATGAGAACCGCCACTTACGTCAATGGATTGAGGAGCGTGCGTTAGGATGATATCGGCAGTCACATCACGAAATCGCCATGAAAGAAGTCGTTCTATGTTGTTACGCGTAATTTTAAGTTTTTTGTCTTTCAAGGTCATTTGAAAGTCGTCTTCGGAAGCCGCAGAAATATCTAAAGTCGCGCGCGCTCCGCATTGAATTCTAAATTCCACACCAGAACTCACTCCAATCGATTCAACACCCTCGATTGGGTACGAGTAGGTCTCCGCCAACATAATGGGAGATATCAGCGTAGCCGCAGATAAGATCAGTTTCCGAAACAATCTAATTCTCCCATTCTTTATATACCTATACCTCGATCAAGCGAGAATGGTTGCAACAAAATCAGCAAGCCGCGCAACCGTACATTATTTGAATAAGCACGAGGGAAGCCAATAAGCTGTCAAACCATTGAGCCGATCTCTGCCCCGTCCTCGTATGACCCTAACCGCAGACTTCGATAGGCGTATCAGCGGCGACAGATGGTTGAACCAAGCCCCAGGGCCGTGGCAGGTCTGAGCGCGAGCCGTAGAGACTAGTACGAAGTGGGTTAATCACATCCTTTCGTAATCTGATCACAAATCCTCAACTAATCGCCCTAGGCGCACACGGAAATCTGCCGTAGGGTAGTCTGCAAACAGCTTCCAAGCGAAGGGCAGCCGATCCGCTGGCCTTTAATCGATCCTTGTTAGACACAAGTTGAGAGACCTTCTAGTGCCGAAGATTCCTTTAGAAGTCCACCACAAATGGTTCGGCCTCATCACGGTATCCCTCGGTATGTTCCTGGGTGCCTTGGATCTTTCTGTCAACGTCGCCTTACCCGCGATTACCGAGAGCTTCGGTTCCGAGATGTCCACAGTTCAGTGGATCATCATTCTATATATCGGCACGACGACCGGACTTCAGCTCACCATAGGTCGGCTTGCCGATACGTACGGATTGAAGCGCTTTTACGTATTAGGCGTGGGTATATATACCCTTGCAGTTACGCTGATAGGCCTCTCGACCAACTTTGATATTGTTCTAGGATTTAGGATTGTCCAGGCCATCGGATACGCCATGATCATGGCGACTTCGCCGGCACTGGTTGCGCAAATGTTCGACGTCACGGCGCGTGGCCGTGCCCTCGGCACGATGACCAGTATAGGAACGTTGGGTATGATCTCAGCGACTTTGGGGGGCGGTTTGCTGCTGGAGCAATTCGGCTGGAGCGCGATATTTCTCGCTCGCTTACCCTTCGGTGTCATCGCCTTTGGACTAGCGTGTTACGTCCTCCAAGAACTTCCCCCGAAAGGTCCTCGTTCCGGTCCGAACCTCGCTGCCGCAACGGCGTTGTTTATCGGGATCAGTGCAGTCGTCCTGATCCTTAACCTTATCGGCAGGCTTGGCTGGGAGCACGTCTCCGTATTGTCATTGATACTGCTCGCCTTCGTTTCACTGGCGCTCTTTTATAGATCCGACAAGAAGGCTCCTATGCCCATCCTTCAACTCGACTTTTTAACGCCCACCGCGGTCAAGGCTTTACTCGCTGCATTTCTGATGACGACGGGAAGCTTTATCAACCTCTTTCTTCTGCCTTACTTTCTCTCAGACATACTGGGTTCGGGAGCGTCCGCGCTAGGTCTTCTCCTAATGCTCGCGCCAGTCGTAGCTGCCGCGACTGCACTGGTAGCGGGATTCCTGTCCGACAGACACCCGCCAAGCTGGATTGCGACCTGGGCGCTTATGATCATTGCGGTTTCGATCTTCACGTTTACCAGACTCGGAGAACAGTCTTCCGCGTTCGACGTTGGTATACGTCTGAGCCTGTTTGGAGCGGGTCTGGGCGCATTTCAGGCGAGCAACATGTCGAGTTTGATGAAAGAGGTTCCAAGTAACCGTCTGGGCATGAGCAGTGCTTTACTAGCCTTTGCAATCAGTCTCGGCATCGTGACCAGTGTAGGGTTAATGAATGCAATCTTTTCGTCATTTCTGGATCACGCGTCGCAGACCATGTTGGAACGGCAGGCCTTCCTCTCGGCATTTTCGAAGACCTATCTGACGGCGACAATAATTCTAGGACTCGGGGTGGTGGTGTCGGCGCCATGGGGGAATCTGTTTCGGCCGCGACTGCGTTAAATCCAGTGGGCTGGACGACCGTTAAACTCGCACCCCAACCCTGAACCAACCTCGAAAGGCACGTCGGCTTGGGGAGAAACCCCTAGTTTGAAATCTTATTTGACGTCGTTGACCTTGGACGTTGTTTTAGTCGTTCACTTTTAAACGGTCATTTTCGCTAGTGCTGGCTTTGTTCTGGTTCCAGTTGGGCACAAGCTTGGTTGGGGTTGGATAACGAACAAGCGGTTGCGGATCATTAGCCGAACGCGGCACAAAATCGGTGCGCTGCTCTCCTAATGGCGATTTGTTTCACGCTCCAGCCGTGCGTCCATGGCGTTGATTAATTTACCTGCTCCACTATTGGTTTTCTTGAGTGCTCGTAGTATCGCGACCAAATTATTGTCGCGACGGAGTTCCAATTCAGTGATGGACCGGTGACCGGATTGCTCGTCTGACTGCGCGGTGATTTTTTCGATTAATCCATCGTTCAAATCTGGTACGTCCGTGAGTTTGCTCCACGGCCACTCGAGAGCGGGTCCAAACTGGGTAAGGAAATTACGTATTCCTTTTTCACCACCGGCAATGCGGTAAGTTTCAAAGAGCCCCATCTGCGCCCAACGTAAACCAAACCCATAACGAATTACGTCATCGATCTCGGTCGTCGTGGCGACGCCATCGGCGACTAACCACAGTGCTTCACGCCATAACGCTTCCAACAATCGATCACCGATATGGGCATCAAGTTCACTCCTGACTACGACTGGTTTCATGCCTATTTGAGTCAATATCGCTGTAGCGCTAGAAACTATATCCGCATGCGTAATATCTGTCGGCACCACCTCTACCACGGGCAGCAGATACACGGGGTTAAAAGGGTGGCATACCAGTAGCTGTGGAGCACGAATAAAACCGGCAGCCAGGTCAGACGGTTTAAATCCAGAGGTCGAAGATGCCAGCGGGGTCGCTCCGCCTAAAGTACCCTGAACCTGGGAATACAGGTCACGTTTGATCGGGAGCGATTCCGGCAGGCTTTCTTGGACCCAATCAGCTTCCGCGACTGCAGCAGCGGCATCGCGAGTAAATTCAACCTCTCCTTCTGCTGGTAGTGGCCGATCGTACAGACGGTTTAGGACGCCGCGAGCTCGATCTAACACTACTGCAAGCCGCACCGTTACTTGCGGGTCGGGGTCGTATACGGCTACATCCCAGCCATGCATCACGAATCTTGCGGCCCAACCGCAACCGATCACGCCGGCTCCTAGCACTGCAGCCTTCATCGACTCAGTGGGGCGACCGCTTAGTCAGACTCAGCCGCTGACGAACTTGTGCTGGACCTACAACTTTCGCGCCCATGAGTTCAACAATCTTTACCGCCCGCTCGACCAGTTGTCCGTTAGTAGCCAGAACGCCCCGTTCTAGATACAAGTTATCTTCAAGTCCTACTCGTACGTTGCCACCAGCCAGGACCGCTGCGGCGACAAAAGGAAATTGGGCTGCCCCCAAACTGAACGCCGACCAGCACCAGTCATTGGGTACATTGTTCACCATCGCCATTAGTGTGTTGAGATCATCCGGAGCGCCCCACGGTACCCCCATGCAGAGTTGCACCATCACGGGCGCAGGGAGTATTCCTTCGTCAACTAATTGACGGGCTAACCACAAATGGCCCGTGTCGAAAGCTTCGATTTCAGCCTGCACACCCAATTGGGCAATCATGTGACCCATCGCACGCAACATGCCCGGCGTGTTTGTCATCACGTAGTCTGCTTCCGCGAAATTCATCGTGCCACAGTCCAGTGTGCAGATTTCAGGACGGCACTGCGCAATGGGTTCCATCCTTTCAGTCGCACCCGCCATATCTGACCGGCTTTCAGGTGGTAGCGGTTGTTCCACCGAACCAAGTATTAAATCGCCACCCATGCCCGTTGTTAGATTGAGTACAACATCAACACTCGACGCACGTATCAACTCCGTAAGTTCCCGATACAAATCCGAATTTCGAGACGGCTCCCCACTTACCGGGTCGCGCACATGACAATGCACTATGGCGGCACCGGCTTCCGCAGCTTCAATCGCGCTGTCGGCAATTGCCCTGGGACTACGAGGTACGTGGGGGCTTCGTTCTTGAGTCTCCCCAGCACCGGTCACCGCACACGTGATAAACACTTCTTTATTGATCGACAAAGGCATAGTTGAAAGATTATCACTAGTGCGCCTCAAACTATCGGGGTCAGATGCTGTGGCTTAACCGGTCAGCATGGAGAACTGATCAATAGTCTCCTAATCGATCATTATCCATTCGCTCACCCCAATTTCGTGGCCAGCCAACGTGAAAAGTTCCGGCAACAACTGCGGAATCATTTGACTCATGGCGACTCCTGACTGCACGGGGTTAGTCCGAAGAATAACTGCTACGCGAGGCGAATTCTTAAAGTATGGGCGTGGCCGTACCCCCCGTATCGACTGACAATACGCGTGACAGGATGCAACGACAGGCGTAGCGTTCCGCGATCCTTTGTGCGAAATCGCACCGAATGAATAATCGGATCGTATCTCCAATCTTTTTCGCATTCGTGCTCCTGATGGGGCGGCCTGCCGACGCTCACATTTTCGACATTGACGGAAACGGGGAACTCGAAGCGCTCACCGATGGACTGCTCGTTTTACGGCACCTGTTCGGTTTTTCAGGTTCGAGTTTGACCGAAGGTGCCATAGCGGACGGTGCAGAACGATCGGACGTTGTAGAGATTCAATCGCACCTTGAGTCATACGCCTTGTACCTCGACATTGACGCCGACGGTCAAACCGATGCCTTGACCGATGGTCTTCTCTTACTGCGCCATCTGTTCGGGTTTCAGGGATACAACATGACCGAAGGCGCTATCGGCGCGACCGCCACGCGGAGAGCCGCAGATCACAGCATCATTCACACATATATCGCCGATCCGACTGCCTACCTAGGCGAGATCCTGAAAGGCGACGCGGGTAATGACACTTTGTCGGGCGATGCCGGCAACAACACGATCTATGGGTTCGGTGGTAACGATACCTTAGATGGCGGCGCGGGAGTCGACACCTTGTTTGGCGGTGATGGTGACGATGTGTTGTATGGGGGTGACGATGACGACGGCCTGAAAGGCGAAATCGGGGACGACGCCCTGTACGGTGGTAACAGACGCGATATCTTATTCGGTGGGGACGGAGACGACGCCTTGTATGGTGGCGACGAAGACGACACCCTGCTAGGCGAAAGCGGTAATGACACGCTTGATGGCGGTGATGATACCGACACGCTTACCGGAGGAGACGGCAGTGACACCTTCGTCATACGCAAAGGCGATGGCTCATCCGGCTTTATCTTTGCCAACAGGATTACTGATTTTGAAGACGGCGTTGACCGTATTGGTTTGGATAACGGTTTGGCTTTCAGCGATCTCACTATAGTCCAAGGGACCGCCGGTTCGTTTACCGTTGGTGGTGCCGGTTCAACCTTCTACTACGACTACACTGGTCATACGCTGGTCAGGGTCAGGGCTACAAGTGAATACTTACTCGTCATCGAGAACACCGCTCGGAGCACTGTGAATACTGATGATTTTTCGTCCTTCTGAGTCGGCAATCCGAGCACCAGGCCCGCGCGCGATGACAGGTTCCGCGAGAACCGCATGAATTTGCACGGAGGGAAGTTGAATTAATGTATTGCGGCCTCTTCTCTCGACGCCTATTCCATTA
>DCBA01000001.1 GCA_002313255.1 Gammaproteobacteria bacterium UBA1119
GAGCTTTTAACGCGCGTTAACCAAGAACGCGGCGTGACGATCCTAACGGCGACCCATGACCCCATGGTGATGGGGTACGCGGCGCGACAAGTATTACTTCGGGATGGCGAAATCGCCGACGAGCAACGGGAGACGCCTGAGTCCACGTGAAACCGCGCGAAATTGCGATTCTCTTCGCTGCGTTTCTAGGGTTTTACGCTAATACTGCCGAATTTGATCTTCGGCTGAAGTGGTTTACGACCCTGTCGGCGCTACCCCCAGACGATGTTCGCCGCACGGTGACGCACACGCCGACCCTTGATCACAGTGCCGATGCGCGGTTGATGTTCAAACACGAGGGTGGCCCATGGAGTTTTGAAATTGATCATGCCACGACCTGGGTCCAGGGGGATTCGTATGGTGTTGGTGGCTTAACGCAGGGTTCGTTGGACCGCGCTCCAGACTCCGATCGTGCCCGCTTAATGTCGCTGACTTGGGATTTGGACGAAGGTCGTAGTCATCGAGCTTTTCATCGGCTGGACCGTTTTGCGATGAGTTACCGGAACAATGCCTGGGGCGTTACCGTGGGTCGCCAGGCGGTGTCTTGGGGGAGTGGGCGGGTGTTTCAGCCGCTCGACCTCTTTAATCCCTTTGGCCCAACGGTCGTGGACCGGGATTACAAGCCAGGCGATGACCTCATCCTGGTCGAGCGTCTTTTTCCGAACGGTAGCGATTTGCAGTTCCTCACCGTCGGGCGCCGACGCGATGGGTCTGTGCGTGGTGACGAGTCGAGTTACGCGCTGAAGTGGCATGGCTACATGGGCGATTCGGAAGTCGAATTGCTGGGAGCTCGTCACGTTGGCGATGATGTCCTTGGGCTGATGCTGAGGATTCCCTTTGGCCCCGCGCTGATTCGGTCGGATATCGCTGGTTCGCGTGTTGGGGCAAGCGATTGGTATGTCTCAGCGATCCTCAACGCCGATTATAGCTTTAGTGTTGGTGATCGCTCCGCTTATGTATTTGGCGAATACTTCCATAATGCCTTTGGCGTGGATCACCTTGATCCAACCGGTATTCAATTGCCGAGCGAACTCGCTATACGCGTTGCACGTGGCGAATTGTTTAATGTCATGCAGGATTACCTAGCATTGGGGTTGCAATACCAGTGGCACCCAATCCTTGGCCAGACCGTGACGCTCATTACCAATCTTCACGACAAGAGCCACATCTTGCAGACCCAGGTGGACTTCGATCCTGGAGACCATTCGCGTCTACAAATCGGCGTGGTCGCGAGCATCGGGCAATCTGGAGAAGAATTTGGCGGTTTACCGGTCCTTCCCGACCTGACCGTCGGCGGAGGGGTCAGTGGATTCATGCGTTGGGTCTACTTCTTATAAGTAGACTAGATCATGGCGATCCAACGCAAAATCCGCCGTTGTTAGGCTAGCGAGCTCAGGCCTTATGCGCTGCTGGCCGCGCCCGCGCCACGAGCTGCTTCGTCGTTCGCTTGCTTAGCCTCAATCAGTTCGGGCATGCGCGCGTCGAGCTCGTCGAGCGACCAAACTTCAGATTTTTGGAAACTTTTGATAATGGCTGGCTGTTGCATGATTCCGACCAAGCCACTAGCGCAGTGGATGATCTGACCGGAAATGCTGGCGGCTTCTTCGGTTGCGAGCCACGTGACGACGGGGGCGACGTGTTGCGGTCCGCCGGTGTCGAGTTCCTCGCTGCTGACTTCTTCTCCACGCGCTTCGCGTAACGGGATCGTCATCCGCGTTAGCGCGCCGGGTGAGATCGTATTCACCGTGCAACCGTATTTCGCCAGTTCAAGCGCGAGTACGCGGCTGAATCCAGCGATGCCGGCTTTGGCGGCCCCATAGTTGGCTTGACCAAAATTACCGAAGAGACCCGACACGCTCGAAAAATTAATGATACGGCAACCCGTTCGGTTGTTTTCACGGATATATTTGGCAAACGGACGCGAACAGCAGTAGTGGCCCTTTAGATGGACGTCGATCACCGCGTCCCAGTCCGCTTCCTCCATGTTGAAGATCGACTTATCCCGCAAAATACCGGCGTTGTTAACGAGGATGTCCATGCCGCCGAAGTTATCGATGGCGGTTTGTAGGAGTGATTCACCCCCAGTGACTTCGGATACGGACGATGTGTTGGACGCGGCTTCGCCGCCGCCGGCCCGAATCTCGTTGACCACATCGTCGGCAATCATGCCGTCGCCAGTACCGTCGGTGTTGCCCCCCAGATCGTTGACGACGATACGAGCGCCTTCGTTGGCCATTGCGAGCGCGATGTCTCGTCCAATTCCCCTACCGGCGCCGGTGATGACGGCCACTTTGTCGTCGAGACGTCCCATAAAATACTCCCAATCAACCGCTATTTTTTGTCGCGAGATGGTATTCGCTATTCGACACGATTGCTCTGTCGATCCTAAGATGCGTGGTAATTGGGACTCGGGGACGAAAGCCGATGTACGGTGATGCAACGCTTGAGCAAGTGGAGGCGATGGCTGACGACGGGTGCAACCACATGGTATTGCTCATGCGGCATTCTGCCCGCGAATTCAATCCCGACGTACACGATCTCGAGAATCCTCTGACGGACGAAGGAAGGGAGTTGTCGCAGCGGCTCGGCCGTAAGTTACCGAAGGCATATACCCTCCGTGGGTACGCCTCACCCGCCGAGCGGTGTGTGGAGACCGCACAGCTGTGTCTTGACGGCCATGCCGCCGAGGGCGGATCGGTCACACGAGTCCGGCCGGTC
>DCBA01000123.1:0-18489 GCA_002313255.1 Gammaproteobacteria bacterium UBA1119
TTGCAAGCAAACAGCTTTACCAAGCTCGCTTCAATTTGGCCTTTATCTTTGTCCATTAAGCCCGCAACAACATACCCAAACTGGCGCACCGCCGTGATGGTCGCACCCATGCGACCAATTTTCTGCAGCGTCAGCGGATAGTCAGCGACTGCCCGTCGAAATACATGACGTTGTTCTGCATACGAGAGGGCGGCTTCGAACGATGCCTGCATCAGACCTGAAGCTCTTGCTGCCGTCTGCAGGCGACCGCCGGAAAAACCTCGCATAGTGAAATAAAACCCCTTGCCGCGACCACCTTCACCACCAACGAGGTTTTCTTCAGGGACAAAAAAATCGTCGTAAAACATCTCGAACGAATGCATGCCACGGTATCCAAGTGTGGCTATCGCCTGACCAGAAACGCGGCCACCTCCCGGGGATTCAAATTCGAATGATTGACCATCGAATCCGGGCTTCTCCACAACAAAGAGAGACAGCCCCCTATGCGGCGGCGTCACTTCTGGCTCAGAGCGTGCCAAAACAAGAATCGCACCGGCTTTCCCCGCAAACGTGCACCAAGTCTTGCCACCGTTGAGTAACCAACCGCCGCGAGACGGTGTCGCACGCAAGGCAACCGAGGCGACATCCGATCCAGTACCGGGCTCCGTCACCGAAATGGCGACCAAAGGATCGCCGCGAGCAATGCCTGGCAGCCACCGTTGTTTCTGCTCTTCGGTACCCCCTTCAAGTAACGAGCGTGCCATGATTTCCGGTCGCGTGATCAGGCTTCCTGCAGCACCAAGCGACGCCCGAGAAAGCTCTTCAGTGACGACAACCATACCCAAGCTGTCCTCTTCCTCGTCCGGTTTAAGCCCGCCATACCGCTCGGGAACCGAAAGGCCGAAACAACCCAGCTCACGCACACCATCAATGATCGAATCGGGAACGAGAAGGTCCCCTCGATGTATTTGCTCAGCAAGTGGCACCACCTGCTCTTCCGCAAACTGCCGAAACGATGACCGCATCAGCGTTCGTTCTTCATCAAGGTGATCGATCGGCAATCGACCATCACGGTCACGAAAGAGCTGTCCGAGTCTAGCCATTTTTTTAGGATCCAACGCCACATCCGTTAACGCCAAATACCCGTTATCAAGGTCCGTCGATGTCAATCCATATGCGCGCGGCCGCAGCCGAATTCTGCTATGAAGCGAAGCCACGGCCTCAGCAACAATAGACTCGGTCACCGCCCGTTTTAACGATTGTTCAGCGCCCTCCGCCGGACGCTGGGCGTATTCGAGCATGACCCGTGATGCCACCAGTTCAGCGAGGCTGAAGGCCAAGTCATAGAGTTCGATCTGGACGTCATCGATAGCACGACCTTTGAGGTGCCCACAGGCACGATCAAAGAGCTTCCATGCATCGTCTAGGTGTCTTTTGAGGAGGTCCATTTCGGCGCCGATTCTACTGCATAATGGCAATTAGTTAGTTTTATCTCGCGGGTCGCCAACTCACTCACTGGCTGAATCGCGTTATGGGAGCACCTCGATATGCAGCTGTTGAACGACGTTCGTGTATTGGATTTCGGGCGGTACATCGCCGGTCCATTTTGCGCCGCGTTGCTGGGTGATCTCGGAGCCGACGTTATTCGAATAGAAAAAGTCGATGGCAGCGAAGATCGGTTCACCGCACCCGTCTCACGAAATGGAGACGGCGCGAGTTTCATGCAACTGAACCGAAACAAACGAGGCCTAACACTTAACCCACGTAAACCCGAAGGCCGTCAAATCTTAGACCGACTGATTCCTACGGCGGACGTCGTCATCGCCAACCTACCGCCCGATACCCTTGCTTCAATGGCGCTCGATTATGAGACCCTACGCGCGCACCGATCGGACATCATCCTGACCACGAGCACCGCCTTCGGCGCATCGGGCCCATACGCGACGCGGATCGGGTTTGACGGCGTGGCGCAAGCTATGTCCGGAAATATGCACATGACCGGAAATGCCGACGAGCCAACAAAAAACTATTTTCCCTATGTAGATTTCACGACTGCAAGCCTTAATGCCATGGCAACCCTCGCTGCGATCATTCATCGCACCAAGACCGGCGAGGGACAACACGTGCAAGGGTCTCTTCTCGCATCCGCGCTATCGATCGCGAATGGCACGATGATCGAACAAGCGTTGCTCGGCGTTAATCGTTCGGGCACCGGCAATCGAGGGCAAACTTCGGCCCCGTCAGACACTTTTCAGACCAAAGACGGCTGGATACTCGTTCAAGTCGTAGGCAACCCTCTTTACGAGCGTTGGGCACGCCTGATGGGTGAAGACTTATGGCGCACCGACCCCAAATACGCAACGGATGAATCCCGCGGACTACATGCCGTAGATATCAGCACCCGCATGCAGGAATGGACCAGCTCCCGAACGACGACCGAGGCCGTGAAGGCACTCGAAGACGCGAGGATTCCCTGCGGCGAGGTTCTTTCGCCACAAGGAGCCCTCGATAATGAGCAAGTCCAAGCGATGGGGTTCCTCGAGTCTATCGACTATCCCGGAATTGACACCCCAGCACCCATCGCACACATGCCCATGGATTTCTCGACGCTCGATGTCAGCATACGCCGGCGAGCACCAACGCTTGGCGAACACACCAACGAAATTCTCGAATCGTTGGGGTTCGACAAAAGCGAGATCATTTCTTTCAAGGACGCACGCGCAATATGAAGCTATCCATCGCCGCCGTCCGCGAAAAATTCCTGCGTCTACAAAACGAGATCGTCGGCGCTCTTTCGACTCTCGACGGTGGAACCGACTTTCACGGAAAAGATCTCGAGAGTTTTGGTGGAGGATTGTCTCGACCTCGAGTGCTTAGCGATGGCAACCACATCGAAAAAGCTGCCGTACAATTCACGCACAGCCTCGGCGAATCGTTACCCCCAGCGGCGACGGAACGGACCCCGGCCCTCGAAGGATTTCCGTTCCAAGCGACCTCGATCTCGGTCATTATCCATCCACGAAATCCCCACGTTCCTACGACTCACATGAATCTTCGATTTTTCTTGATCGAAGCGGAGGACCCTGTTTGGTATTTCGGCGGTGGCTTTGACCTCACTCCCTATTACCCGTATCGAGAAGACGTTATCCAATGGCACCAAACCGCACGATCGGTCTGTGGTTCCGATGCGCGTTATCGGAAACTCAAAACACAATGCGACGATTACTTTTTCCTCCCGCATCGCGGCGAATCGCGAGGCATCGGCGGACTCTTTTTTGACGATTGGAACGAAGGTGGATTTGAATCAAGCTACTTGTTTGTGTCTGGCGTTGGCGACGCCTTTTTACTCGGTTACAAACCGATTTTTCTCCGTCGAATGCACACGGTTTGGACTGAGGACGAAGAGCACTGGATGCTGCTGCGGAGGGGTCGGTACGCCGAGTTCAATCTCGCCATCGACCGAGGCACGCGTTACGGCATGCAATCCGGGCGAAGAATCGAATCCGTGCTTGCGTCGCTACCGCCACGTGCCGTTTGGATGTACGACCATCAACCCGAACCTGGTTCAAGGGAAGCCGAGTTGATTCTTGACTATCTACAACCACGCGATTGGCTCGAAACCTCCGCCAAATAAAAAGATATAGATTTATAATTTTAAATATATATATTTCAATTAGTTAAAAGAACTATTTAAAGGTAAATATAGAATATGTTTTGGATGGATTGGAAGGTCTCAAAGATCCGTCTCCTAAACGGATGGGGGATCAAGGTCTGACCAACAGTCTGTCTTCGACCTTCGTTACACCTTTGACAGCCACAACTAGCTCCTTTGCACGACGACGTTCCGATTCCGACCGTACCCTTCCATAGAGAGTCACCACGCCCTTATGCACATCGACGTTAATACGCCGTGCCAAAATACTCGCTTCTTTGATCAGACGGACTTTGACGATCGCGTGAATTCCCCGATCATCCGTATATTCGCCGATGGTCCGTCCTTCGGAACCCACCATGTAATTTTGGCATCCGGATACTGCGAACACTCCGACTAAACAAACAACGACCAATCTAATCAATCTGGTTACTCCGAACCCGACGTCATGACAAACTGCTCTAATACTACAAGCTAGTAGTTGCCGCCGTATCCGTAATCTACAAAATAGGATTGTTTATGAACGAAAATCCGACGCTGATCACCAGTGGTTTACGTTTCCCCGAAGGTCCGATCGCGATGCCAGACGGTACGATCATCCTGGTCGAAATCGAACGCGCAACCCTTACGCGGGTTTTGCCTGATGGCAGCACCGATGTAATCGCTCAGATCGGTGGCGGTCCCAATGGCGCCGCAATCGGACCCGGAGGCTACTGCTACATTTGCAACAATGGTGGCTTCGATTGGATCGAAAGGAGTGGCCGCATTTTTCCAGGAGATCAGGCAGAGGATTATCAGGGCGGACGCATCGAACGCGTGAACCTCGAAACCGGCGAAGTCGAGACGCTGTATACACATGCCAACAACGTTCCCTTGCGCGGGCCTAACGACCTTGTTTTCGACCGATCCGGAGGTTTCTGGTTCACAGATCATGGGAAAAATCGTCCGAGGGATCGAGACCGCACCGGCGTGTTTTACGCCCAGGCCGACGGGTCAAGCGTAGAAGAGATCATTTTCCCTCTAGAGGCTCCCAACGGTATTGGTCTTTCCCCCGACGAGAACGAACTTTACGTCGCCGAAACACCGACCGGTCGTTTGTGGGCGTTTCCGCTATCGGGGCCCGGCGTCTTGAACCAAGTACGAGCGGATCGGCCAGACGGCGGACGTTTGTTACAAGGTCGGAATGGCTATTTCATGTTCGATTCACTCGCGGTCGACGCAGAGGGAGGCATTTGCGTCGCGACCCTTATCGACGGTGGTATCACAACGCTATCTCCCCACAACAAAACACCATCCTTTGTTCCAATGCCTGACCGACTCACCACAAATATTTGTTTTGGGGGAGTTGGCCTCCAGACAGCGTTCGTCACGCTGTCTTCCACCGGACAGCTTGTTCGCCTGCCGTGGGACAAACCTGGGCTGCCGCTTAACTTCCTAAATCTCTAAATGCAACGCCCACAAAGAATACGTCTCGCTCTGATTCTATTGGCGTCGTCATGCAGTTATGCGGATCGATTACACTTTGTCATCCCTGCCGGTCCTGGCGGCGGCCTTGACGGTACCGCTCGAGAAATTGGCAGAATCTTCAAAACGCTCGACCGATACGAAAGCATCAGTTACGAAAATATGCCCGGCGGGGGTGGGGGTCGAGCTTTGAGTCGGTACCTTGAAAATCGTTCGCGTTATCAAGATGCGGTGCTCGTTAATTCAACACCCCTGATCGTCAGGAGCCTGCAAGGCCTGTTTCCGCAAAGTTTCCGTGACCTCACGCCCATCGTTGGTCTTATTGCGGACTACGGAATTTTCGTGGTGCGCGCTGATGATCCGATTTTAACGTGGAGCCAACTTTCAACCACGTTCAAATCACGACCCTCCAGGATAGTAGTGGGGGGCGGTTCGGTCCGCGGGAGTCTCGACCACATCGTGCTTGCACTTGCGCTATCGTCCATCAACGTCAACCCTCGTGAGGTCCGTTATTTACCCTACGACGGTGGTGCGAAAGCAATGTTGGCGCTGTTAAGTGGGGAGGTTCGTTTGCTTTCAACGGGGTTGGGCGAAACCATGCCCTTTCTAGATTCGGGCCAAGTACGAGCGCTTGCAGTAACCGCGGCCGAACGCATCGAAACGATCGCCGGTGTCCCAACGTTGCAAGAGTTAGGCCACGACGTTGTCTTTGCTAACTGGCGCGGAATCTTTGCTCAACCCGAACTTCCTACCAAGCGAAAGATCGAACTAATCGAGCAATTTCACGACTTAAGACAAACGAATGAATGGGACGCTACGCTGCAGAAGCGGGGCTGGGCGCCTTTAGACCTTGCCGGCAATGCCTTTGCCAACTACCTGCTCGAACAGGAGAAATTACTTCGAACAACACTGAGTAAACTCGGGTTCATCAATTGAAAGGACGAGCTCTACCTTCAATCTTGCTGGCGTTTGGGGTCGTCTATGTATGGTTTGCCTACGGGATCAATCTCGACCCATGGTCTGCGGCAGAACCAGTGAACTCCCGAACTCTGCCCATTGCCTACGGTTCAATATTGATCCTCCTGTCGACGTTTTTGCTCGTAAGGGGTATGCGTGTGCATGTTGCACGACGCAATCTCGTGCGGCTCACATCAATATCGGCATCCATCATTGGATTTGGATTGCTCCTGCCGCGAGTTGGCGTTTGGCCAGCTCTTATACTGTTACTTGTTAGTTGTCTAATGATCATGGGCGAAAAACGCTGGCACGTCTTCATTTTGGCGCCTCTGCTTGCCAGTCTGGGCGGCTGGTTATTGATCGAGATCTTACTCGGCGTCTATGTTGAACCCGGCGCGTTCTGGAGCTAACAACTGTGTGGGAGGGCATAAGCACTGGTATCGCAACGGCGGTCGACCCAATAAACCTTTGTTGGGTTGTTATCGGCTGCGTTACCGGAACGTTTATCGGCATGTTGCCAGGTCTAGGACCCATCACTGCGATCGCGCTGATGATCCCCATCAGTTACGGGCTCGATCCAGCCGCCGGACTAATTATGATGGCAGGCGTCTATTACGGCGCCGTGTTCGGTGGCTCCACTTCATCCATTTTGATCAATGCACCGGGCGTGGCCTCGACGGTCGCAACGTCTTTTGACGGTTACCCGATGGCTCGCGCAGGCCAAGCAGGACGGGCGCTCGCTATAGCTGCCTACTCCTCATTTGTTGGCGGGTCATTGGGCGCTATCGCACTATTACTGTTCGCATCTTCGTTAGCGGCGATAGCCATCCAATTTCAGTCTCCCGACTACGCCCTCATTCTCGTGATTGCTCTAAGCAGCATTGCCGCTTTCGCCGATCGCGGCCAAATTCTCACGTCGCTAATTGCCGCTGTAATCGGACTTATGTTGGGGACTATCGGGACCGATCCGTCCGCTGGGGTGCAGCGATTTACTTTTGGCCAACTCGACCTACTGGACGGCATACCCTTCATTCTGCTCGCCATGGCGACATTCGCACTCGCCGAAGCATTCCGGATGACAACAGATCGATCTGCAGGGCCAATCCCCTCGCCTGGCAAAAATAACGTACGCCTTTATCCCGGCGACGCTCGAGATATGGCACCAACTGTTTCGCGAAGTTCTGTGCTGGGTTTCTTGATCGGCGTTTTGCCTGGCGCCGGTGCGACGCTGGCAAGTTTCATCGCCTACGATACCGAACGCCGTCTCCACAAAAAGGCAAACCGCGTGCGGGGAATTGCCGCACCCGAATCCGCAAATAACGCGGCATGTACCGGTTCATTCGTTCCTCTGTTAACCCTCGGCATACCAGGTTCAGGTACGACCGCGATATTGCTCGGAGTAATGCTCAGTTATGGCATTCAGCCCGGACCGCGGCTACTCGAAACGGAGCCTGGTGTTTTCTGGGGCGTCATCGTGTCGATGTATATCGGCAATCTCATTTTGCTAGCACTAAATCTGCCGTTGATCCCGTATATCTCACGGGTCATCTACTTATCTAGGAAAATCCTCATTCCCTTTGTCATCGCCTTTTCCATGCTCGGCGTGTATCTGACGACCATGAATCCATTCGACATCTTCCTCATGCTCGGTATCGGTTTGGCCGCTTTTCTACTTCGGTCCGCCGGTTTTCCTTTAGCGCCGTTATTGCTCGGATTTATTCTGAGCGGAATGTTGGAGGAGAATTTACGACGCACGCTCTATCTCTCTGAGGGTTCGTTAAGCATTTTCTTCCAATCGCCTCTGAGCACGACGCTTCTCACGGTTTGTTTAATCGTTTGGACAATTCCTCTCGTGAGAATCGCAAATGACCTTCGTCGCGGTGGAAATCCGCGTGATTAGCGTTAACATAGCCGCCGCTCATGAAAGTTGAGGACATCCCGTGCGTAAAGGCTTCGGATCTAGTAGCGAAAACGAGGACGACGAGAAGATCAATCTGACACCGATGTTGGACGTAGTGTTCATCATGCTCATCTTCTTTATCGTCACAGCGACTTTCGTTAAAGAAATCGGCATCGATGTAAATCAACCCGAAGACGACAAGCCAAAAACAGTCGATCCGGACAAGAAGAGTATCGTCGTTCGTATTAGTAACCGTGATCGCATCATGATCGCGCAACGTGACGTGGACGCACGCTCTGTTCGCGCAAACATAGAACGATTGCATGCTGAAAATCCAGAAGCACCCGTCATCATCCAGCCGCACAAAGACTCGAAAACGGAAACTATGATTCTCGTCATGGACTCCGCACGGCAGGCTGGTGTCTACAACATCTCGTTAGCAGCGGCTAACTAACAGCCTCACCTGGGCTCCGAGCCTACGTTCTAACATGTCGATAGATCTCCGGTCCGACACGGTCACGCAGCCGACCGAAGCGATGCGTGAAGCGATGGCAAGAGCGCAAGTTGGCGACGATGTTTACGGAGAGGATCCTACGGTCAATAACCTAGAGCAGTTCGTTGCCGATCTCCTCGGCTCTGAGGCCGGTTTATTTGTGGCAACCGGAACTCAATCTAACTTGTGCGCTTTGTTAAGCCACTGCAGCCGAGGTGACGAGTACATTGCTGGAGAAGACGCTCATACCTATCGATTTGAAGCAGGTGGAGCTGCCGTATTGGGCGGAATTCAACCCCAGCCCCTGCCATTTGAGGCTGATGGCACATTAGCCCTCGATGCCGTAATCGCGGCAATTAAACCCGACGATTATCATTTCGCACGTACGCGACTTTTGTGCCTCGAAAACACGCAAGCCGGCAAGCCTTTGACCGTCGAATACGTCGCG
The DNA here is from genome assembly GCA_002313255.1 of Gammaproteobacteria bacterium UBA1119. GTDB lineage: Bacteria > Pseudomonadota > Gammaproteobacteria > Pseudomonadales > Azotimanducaceae > UBA11889. The sequence goes on from DCBA01000123.1 coordinate 8,894, forward strand.
CAAGCGGCCGATGTTTGCCGCCGTCGTGGGCTCAATCTGCATCTCGACGGTGCTCGCTTATTCAATGCAGCTGTCGACGAAGGCGTATCGGTAGCGGCATACGGTTCCCTTGTCGATTCCGTATCAGTGTGCCTTTCTAAGGGTCTTGGTGCGCCGGCCGGTTCCGTTCTTGTTGGGTCGCACGAATTTATTCACGCTGCCCGGCGTTGGCGCAAGATGCTTGGCGGTGGCATGCGTCAAGCAGGTATCCTTGCTGCAGCAGGCTTATATGCACTTGAACACCACGTCGACCGCCTAGCCGAAGACCACGAGCATGCGACTAGCCTAGCCCATGGGCTTCGAGAAAAAGTAGGGGGTTCAATTAAACAAGCAACCAACATGGTATTTGTTGATGTGCCACAGCTTGACGACGTCCGCGCTAGGCTCGCGCGGAAAGACGTATTGACCTCAGGGTCAAGATGGGTGGTACACCTCGATATCACCCGAAAGGACATCGAATTCGTGCTCAACGCAATTTAGAGGCTATCCAACGATTCCAACAATGGTTCCCGTCAAACATGCCACCAACGTACCCGAAAGCAGCGTTTTGGGACCAAGCGTTAACAAGTCTTTGCGCCGTTCTGGAACCAACGCACTCACGCCGCCTATCAGAATGCCCAAGCTACCAAAGTTGGTAAAGCCACACAGTGCATACGTCAGGATGAGTCGTGTATCCGGTAGTAAAGAATCTCCCAGCGCACCAAATTCAAGATAGGCTACCAATTCGTTCAAGATTAACTTGGTTCCCAAAAGGGCCCCAGCAGTTTGCGCATCTACCCAATCAATGCCCATGATCCACGCAATAGGAGCGAAGACCCATCCCACTATCCACTGCAACGTCAAAGGCTCACCGGAGACCATAAAGTTCCCAAGCATGTAGTTAACGAGGCCAACCAAGCTCATCAAGACGATCACCATGGCGCCAACATTAACCACCAGCCTCACACCATCCATGGTGCCGCGGGCCACCGCGTCCATGGAACTCTCATAGCTGAGCGCATCAGCCAGATCGCCGCCTTCGGTGATCTGCTCTTCCGGGATAAGAACGCGCGAAACCAACACGGCTCCTACCACGTTGATGACCGACGCCGTCAACACGTGCCCTATGGCCCCATCGATCACCGGCGTCAACACGTTCGCATACAACACCATGATGGACCCCGCGACCGTTGACATACCGCAGGTCATCACGACAAACAATTCAGAACGCGACAGGTTACGCAGATAAGCTCGGATAACTAACGGGGCTTCCACCATCCCAAGGAATACGCTCGCGGACGCAGCAACTCCCACTGCACCACCGACACCCAACGATCGGCGTAATACCCAGGAAAACCCACGGATGACAATTGGCAGGATCCGCCAATGCCAAAGTAAAGCAACGACCACACTGAAGACGAGGATCTGAGGTAGTACCCTGAAGGCGAAAATGTAAGGCATCGAATCACCGGTTAATTCGAACGGTAGATTCGTGTCACCCCCCAAGAAACCAAACACAAGCCGGGTCCCTTCACGCGTCGCCGCTTCCATTGCATACACGACCTCGTTAAGCGATAGCAGCGCGTGGCGAAAAAATCCAATATTTAAGAGCACGTATGCGAGCACCACTTGGATGAAGAGAGCGATCGCTAATTGTTTAACGCGTACGGCGCCACGGTTCTCGCTAAACAACCACGCGAGCGCCAATAATCCAATGAGACCAATCAGTCCTTGCACAACGAGCCATCCGTTGATAGACCGACTAGAGTTTACTCGAAGGAGGATGTCTCATCGCGCGCATATTAATTACCGGTACCCTTGCTATCGACTACGTCGCCACGTATGCAAACGATTTCGACGAGCTACCGAGCCACCGTGGACTGAATTTTTCGATCCATCTCGATCGCCTCCACCGACATTTTGGCGGTTGCGCCATGAACCTCGCGTACAGTCTAAAGTGCCTAGGCCATGATCCGATTCCTTTTGTATTTACGGGCCGCGATCTTGACGACGACTATCGAGCACACCTGTCGCGAATGGCGATAGATCAAGACGGAATCGTCCGGGTCGAAACCGCTCCTCATTCTTCACATGCGTTCATCTTTACTGATGTCAATGGCAATCAATTCACCGGTTTTTACCCAGGTCCAACAAGAACCCCGGAATTCGAAATGCATCTCCGCCGAGTTATCCGCGAAAAGCATGCCATCGATTACGCTATCATCGCGCCCGATATCCCGGCCAACATGATCGCCGCTGCGGGTATTCTGAAGGGATGTGGTACGCCCTTTTTGACTGATCCCGGCCAGGGGATCACTGATTTCAGCGCGACTGATTGCCAAACGCTGGTGGAACTATCGAATCGGATAATCATGAATCAATTTGAATACGATACGTTACGAACGCACACCGCCGTCGACAACATCACGGAACTCGTTATCACCGAGGGTTCACGAGGAGCCCGCTGGATGTGTAGTGACAGCGAGGGCACTGAGTCTGCGGTGGTACCAATTCGACCGCTCGATCCAACCGGTTGTGGCGATGCCTTTCGGGCAGGCTATGTCCATGCTCAACTGCTTGGAGCCAGCTACCGCGACGCCGTTCGGTGCGGCGCCGTCGTCGCAAGTATCAATATCGAGTCGTTCGGAACCCAAGAACATCACTTGGACAATCTTGTTGAGCGATACATCACTGCATGGAACGAACGACCAAGCTGGTTATAGCGATTTGGCATCGCTAACATGACGTAATGGACACTGGATCTATCATTCTACTAAACGGTTCATCGAGTTCGGGCAAGACGACGCTCGCCATAATGTTGCAACAACTGCTCCACGACCCATACCAGCACGTTGCACTGGATCAATTTCGCGACGGCTTACCAGGGCGTTATCGTGGGTTCAACTCCGCGGAAGGCACAACTGGGGCAGACGGGCTGAATATCGCTCCTACCGACCTAAACGGCGAATCGGTCACGGCCGTTCGATTTGGCGATCATGGCCACAAACTACTCAAGGGCATGCGGCGCGCCATAGCCGCCATCGCTCACGGCGGCTTGAATGTCATCATCGACGATCTTCTTTTCGAAGAATCTTTCGTCGCAGATTATGCCCGCGTCCTTGTTGACTTCGAGGTTACGGTCGTCGGTGTACGTTGCCCATTGGACGTTGTCCGTCAACGCGAATCCGAACGCCCTGGGCGTTTTCCAGGTACGGCCACATGGCACTTCGAGAAGGTCCACGAGCACATGGTCTACGACGTAGAGGTAGACACCGCCAACAATTCGCCCAGGAAGTGTGCGCTAAAAGTCATAGATGCACTCAACAACAAAACCGCTCCCTCAGCAATTCGACAACTCGCAGCAAGCTATCCAGCACAACACGACTAGTTCGGCGGCTAGGAAAGCTTCGCCATGATCAACGGAATGCGGTCATTGCCAAAGTACATATCATCGTAATCGAGAAACATCGTAGGCGAACCGAAACCGCCTCGGTCCACAAGCTCCTGCGTATTCTCCCGCAGCCTCGTTTTATAATCGTCCGAACCGATTTTTTCGAAAAACTCATTTGGCACCACGCCCACCTCCCTCACGATATCCGCCAGAACATCATCTTGAGAAATATCAAGTAATTCGCCCCAGTACGCCTCGAATACTCGGCGCGCATACGGAATCAATACGCCTCTTTCAATCGCAACGAATGCACCACGCATCGCTTTGACACTATTCACTGGAAAGACGGGAGGCGAGCCAATGTCGACACCAACGTATCGTGCCCAGTCCTCTAGATCCTTGCCGTAATACTTCGCTTTCGCAGGGACCGGTTTTTCGCGGGATGCGTAAACACTCGGATTGACCGTATTGAATACCCCACCGACGAGAAACGGCCGCCATTCGATCGCGATTGATTTACCCGCAGTCGAACGCTGAATTTGTTCAAAAGCTAGATAGGTCCAGGGACTCGAGCAATCGAAGAAAAATTCCACGGTTTGCATATCACGCAAGGTTATACGGTTGACAGAGCCTTCGAAAGAACGTTCCATCGTTTCGTCATACAAATCGGGGGAAGGTATTGAAATTCACGTGGTTTAACTTGATGCCTTGGCCATATCTTCCTGAAGACTTCCGGGAGAAATACCGATCCGTGTGGGTCGATATACCTAGTTCGCTATACGATCCCGTACGCGGGCACGAACTCTATAACGTCTATCTCGACGAACTCGAATATGCAGAGGAATGTGGGTTCGACGGCATCGGGGTGAACGAACACCACGCGAACGGTTACGGCCTCATGCCTTCTCCGAATCTCATGGCCGCAGCCCTAGCTCGGCGAACATCCAAATCAGCTCTGGTGGTTCTAGGTAACTCCATTGCGCTTTATAACCCGCCGCTACGGGTCGCAGAAGAATTTGCCATGCTCGACGTCATCTCCGGTGGGCGCCTCCTGGCAGGCTTTCCCGTCGGCACGTCGATGGACACTAATTATTGTTATGGACAAATCCCTGCGCTTACCCGCGAAAAATATCGAGAGGCTCACGAACTTATTAAGCGGGCGTGGCAGGAAGACGAACCTTTTACATTTAACGGTCGCTACACCCAGCTACGTTACGCCAACTGTTGGCCCAAGCCGATCCAGTCACCACCTCCCATCTTCATCCCCGGCGGCGGTTCCCTGGAGACGTACGATTTCTGTCTCGAAAATGACTACGTCTATTGCTATCTGAGTTTCACGGGTTATCGACGCGCGAAACAGCTGATGGACGGCTACTGGGAACGGGTCGAAGAATACGGTAAGGATAATTCTCCGTATCGCGCGGGATTCGCACAAACCATCATCGTCGCGGAAACAGATGAAGAAGCCGAGAAGGAGTACCGAGAACACATCGATTACTTCTACAACCGTTGTTTGCACGTCTACCCAGGATTTGCGGATGCCCCCGGCTATCGTACGATCAAGACCCTTAAAGCGAACGTGACGTCGCAGATGACTGAGCAAGCATTTGGCAACGTTTCTAGCATGAGTTGGCGACAGCTCATCGACGACGGCTACATCATCGCGGGAAGTCCCGATACCGTCGCGAATCAGATGAAGGAACTGGTCACCAGCCTGCGCGTTGGTAATATTTTTTGCCTCATCCATGTGGGCAACATGCCCCAAGACAAATGCATGCGTTCAACAAAGCTATTCGCGGATGAAGTAATCCCCCAGCTCCGGGATATGTGGCCCGAATACAAAGACGACAATCGTTTTTGGATTTCGCCAATCGACCACGCGAACCGTGCGGCGGCCGCTGCGATAGGAGGCTGATGTGGATTCCCGCTTAATTGAGGTAGGTCATCCCGAGACCCGAAGCAGCATCCGTGTCTACGAAGGAGGCGATGGGCCGGAACTGCTATTTCTACATGGGGCTGGCGGTCTATTTCCCGATGATCCCTTCCTCGAGTCACTGACTAACCAATATCACGTCTATGCTCCATTGTTGCCTGGGTTCGAAGACTCGGAAGGCGGAGATCACCTGCGCGGCATGCTCGATTTTACTCTGCACGCTTTTGATGTCTTTGACGCCCTCTCGTTGCGTCAACCACTTGTAGTGGGCCATTCGATGGGCGGAATGATTGCTGCGGAAATGGCCGCCATCGCGCCCACGGAGATTCAACGGCTAGCGCTCTTGGCACCGGCGGGATTGTGGAAGGACGAACACCCCATTGAAGACCTCTTCAGTAAGCTGCCATTCGAGCTGCCGGCGCTTCTATTGCACGATCCAGAAACAAACGGCGCGCTCTTGTCGTCCGGCGGAAACTTCAACGATCCGGAATTCCTCTCCGATTTTCTCGTTGGAAACGCACGTCGCCTAGGGATGGCGGGCAAATTATTATTTCCCGTTCCCGATCGGGGTCTACGCGACCGTCTGTATCGGATCAAAGCCCACACCGCTGTCATTTGGGGAAGATCCGATCGACTAATTCCCCCCGTATACGGCGACGATTTCGTCAATGAAATCCCAACCGCAACGTTGTATAAAATTGAAGAAGCCGGTCATATGCTTCAATACGAACAAACGGAAGCGGTGATTAAAATCTTGGCGACCCTCCACAACTGACTGCCCCGTCCATTCGATGAACGTTCGCAGCGATGACGTAGAGCAACTTCGTGCCATGATCGACGCCGCCGAGCGAATCGTCATATTCACTGGCGCTGGAATCAGCACAGAATCCGGCATACCCGATTTTCGAAGCCCAGGTACAGGGCTCTGGAACAAGATTAAACCCATTGAATTCCAAGACTTTGTCGCGTCCGATGAGGTTAGACAAAAGTCCTGGAGAAGACGCTTTTCCGGCGATCGTTCGATGGATAACGCCGTTCCAAATAACGGTCACCGAGCAGTCGCGCAACTTGTAAAAGATGGGAAGGCCACAGCGGTGATCACCCAAAATGTGGACAATTTACACCAGGATTCTGGAGTCGATGACGAGAACATCATCGAATTGCACGGAAATGCTCAGTACGCGAAGTGCCTGTCATGTGAAACTCGATACGAGTTGGACGATCTAGAAGTTCAATACAAGAAGCGGGGTCGGATCGACCCATGCGGTCAGTGCAACGGCATCATCAAATCAGCAACCATTTCATTTGGCCAGGCCATGCCAGAGACAGCCATGGAACGAGCTCGTCAAGAAGCGAGCAGGTGTGATTTATTTATTGTTATCGGTTCATCTTTAGTGGTCTATCCCGCAGCGGGGTTCCCAGAATATGCAAAAAAACTCGGAGCCGGATTGGCTATCGTAAATCGCGAAGAAACGCCACTCGATTATTTAGCGGACGTCACGGTCCACGAAGAAATAGGGCCATCTCTGAGTTACGTCGTCGGGATCAACTAAGCACCACGGTTGCCATTGTCATCGGGTCGCGGTCAAAAGACTTTCCGCAAACCGCTCGATGTGCTCAATCCGATTGCACGTCACAACTCGAAAACAGTGAGGAGCATAACGACGCATTTCAGAGTCGCCTTCCCCCCAACTATCGGGTGTTTCGGGAGTGAGCCAGAACACCTGTTTTACCCGTTTCGACAATTCTTTAAATACATCAGGCCGAGCGTCGTAGTAATTGTTACGACCGTCACCTAAAACCACTAAGACAGCGCGTTTATTTAGATCCTTTCCACAAAGCTCGCGGAAATCCATAAATGCCCTCGCGTAGTCCGTGTTGCCTTTCCCCCAGACGAATAACGTGTCTTCGATCGCTTCGTCTGACGCCTTGGATCGAAAAATGTCGGTTACTTCTCCGAGACGACTGGAAAACGAGAACGCTCGTAAGTTGGGCAATACGTCCGTCAATTCGTACAGGAACAAAAGTAGAAAACGCGCCACGCGGGCGACCGAACTGCTGACATCACACAGAACATAAACAGTCGACTTCTCTCGCTTGTGTCTGCGCCAGCGGACGTCAAACATTGTTCCGTCGTAAGCGACATTGCGACGCAAAGTTTTTTTGATATCGAGTACTCCACGAGTCGCCTTACGCAAGCGCCGTCGATGGTCTCGCACGAGCTTATCGGCCAACTTTTCGACGACACGACGCACCTCGTGTTGGTATTCAAGGGGAATTTGATCGAGGTTGGAATCGAGTGCCGCTACTAGTAGCGCGCGTTTTCCCGTGGCGTCGACGTGCAAACGGTATTGTGCATCAACGTAATCACGTATCTGTTGACGGAAATACTGGCGCAGATAACGCACGGCGGAGTCTGCGTTTTCAGCCGAGCCAACGTAATCATCTAGCTCATTCACCGACAATGCGTCGGCAATACGATCAACGAAATACGATTTTTCTCTGAGGGTTCGAATATTTCCCAAGTTAAGACGTGAGGCAGCTTCTTGAACAAGCATCGCCAGGCGATCTCTATCGTCGTCTAGAACGCTCTCGACTGCATCGATAGCGTCGCTCGACGTCTGAGACCGAAGCGCTTCCAACATGGCCTCACGGTCAAGGTCTTTCAACATTGCACGTTTAGCTGGAACCCTAAACGCCAACTGCTTGAAAAACCGCTCAAAGGTTTCGTCAAATCTTTCCTTCTCAACCCGTGATTTGGCTAACGTCAATTCAAGCGCATCTCTCAACAGGGCCTTATCCCGGATCCCCACGTGCGAAAGAACCGCAAAAGCGTCCAGCGTTTCCGCCGTCGATACGCGTATATCCGCATTCCGAAGAGCGGTAACGAGATGCGTAAACGTCGCGTCCATAGGACTCTAGTTTCACCTATGACTTTGAAAACAGGGTGGCTGTCTTACCGCTGCACAATGTTGAACGCTTTATCCGGCAGCGTCCGACGTCATCAGCGGTTTTTCTAGTTCGCGCCAGTCGATATCACCGTCAGTGGCAAGATTTTCGAAATCGAGTACTCCCATCTCCTCGAACTTCGGGCGAATTTGATCGGTTAAAAGTCCGATACGGCTTAGGTTTGGGATGATGCGTGCGTATAGCATGTTAAGAAAATCTGCGTTTAATCCACGGTCCACTAACACCTGACGGGTCTCTTCGACATCCCAACCAAAATGCCTATACACATCCGTCGGAATTAGACGATCCCGACTAACGATGCAGGCTTCGTACGCAAACTGAGCCCGGTCCTCCTTCTCTTCTTCCGATAATGTCGCCACGAATTCCTCGAGATAATTAACTCCGAACGTGACGTGTCGAGCTTCATCGCGAATGACTAAGTACAAAAGCTCTTTCAAGACAGGGTCGTCTGTGTCGTTCATGGCGATATGAAAAGCTGCCAGGGCTAAGCCCTCTAAGACAATTTGCATCCCGATGAACTTTAGATCCCACCTTTCATCGGTCAAGATCTTATCTAACAGCGACTTTAGACCCTGATTAACCGGATAAGACAGTCCCACTTTGGTCTGTAAATACCGGTTGAAGACCTCGACATGCCTTGCTTCATCGAAGGTTTGCGACGCTGCATACAGTTTCGCGTTAAAACTTGGGGCACAGCTCGCAAGCTGTGACGCGACCAACAATGCGCCCTGCTCACCATGAAGGAACTGCGATAAAGACCAGGCGAAGTCATGCTTGAAAAACTCCAACTTTCGCTCCGTAGAGAGTGCATCGAACGGTGCGTACCCAGTCCAATCTGCATTTGTTGTGAGAAATTCATCGACGGATTCTGGTGTTATCGGGGTTTGTTCGTGCCAATCTGGCGTCTGGTCCCAATGAACATCCAATGAACCATTCCAGTTGAGCGTTTTGCCCAATTCATACAAACGTTGGATACGATCATCTGCAACTCGGTAGTCCCAGTTATACGAACCTGTCAGGGGCGTATTGAAGATTTCGGCAACGTGCTGAACGTCTTCTTGAGTCATGCCACCCCAAACGGAATCCCCATCGCCAAATTGCTGAACTTCCCTTGGCGCGTCCTCAACGAAATTAATGCCCATACCACTCTCCTTCGGGCGGCATAGTAGCCGCACACCAGCGATTTACAACCATCAAACTTGACAAAAAAAGTCCAAATTCGGACATTCCCTGGGTAACGATCACGAAATTCGAGTGCACACCATCTAGATGCCACCGCGCCAA
>DCBA01000123.1:18819-40735 GCA_002313255.1 Gammaproteobacteria bacterium UBA1119
CACCGCGCCAAGAAATTCGGCAGAACTGCTTTGCACAGATCTGCCGACTAAATACCGCAAACTTTGTACTTGTTCGGCAAGTTGACGCTTATGAATGAAATGGAAAACGTAATCCAAATAGTTTCTTCCCTAATACCCAATGTCGGTCAAATCGATGAGATCGAATATTTACCTGGTGGTTACAACAACGACAATTTTCGCGTCACTATTAAAGACGAAATCTTTGTCGTCCGGGTCGTCCGAGATCCACGTCCTCGCCCGTTTGAAAAAATCTACGTCAGCCTGTCGGTTGCGCCAGAACTCATTGCTTTGGACACGGCCAACGGCCATATGATTACCCGTTGGATCGAGGGCAATCTGCTCACGACGACCACTCTAAGCCCTATAGAGGGTGCGCATTATTTGCGAGATCTGCACAACGCCATACCCTCCTCGATAACCCGCTACGATGTTATTGAGCAGATATCACACTACTTCGATTCGGCCGGACAAGTTGGCAAAGAACAACCATGGCTCGAACGTATTCGGTGGCAAGAACGTGAGATCCGCGGATGCCACAACGACCTAAATCCATGGAACATTATTTGTACAGAAAACGGTATGCGAACCCTTGATTGGGAATGGGCAGGCGACAACGACCCGCTTTTCGACGTAATCGGTTTCTGTTACGGAGCCCACTATGCAGATGCTGAATTTTTCTTGTGCGCCGAAACTTATTTAGGTCAACGAGTCAGCGAAGAAACATTACGTAAAACTCAAGCGATCTTTCAGTTAAGAGAGCACGCTTGGGCGATCGCACAGATTAGCGCAGGCAATAACCACGACGGCATCATTAAGCAGCGCGACCGATCGATCGCGAACGTCGAACAACTTCTTTAGATCATTGAATCTACAACATCGATCGCGCGATTCAGTCGAGCCCGACCTAGACCCTCGATCTCGGTGTAAGGCGACTCAAACTCTTCTAGGGTCCGCGTATAGAGGGTATGTATGCGTTCCCGGTCGTACTGCGACTCTCTAAGCGGGTCCGTCTCCCATGGCACGTCCGGCTTCGTCAAAAGGTAATGCCGGTCCTTGATGGCGTAAAGGTGCTCCTCCAACCAACCCACGGGGTGACCAAATTTTTCGAGCCACCAAACATAAAGCACCACCGCGTCGGTATCGAGGATTCGCAAAGTGGTCTGATCTGCCAAAAAATCTCGCTCACGACAGATCTGTGCCGATGCGATTGAGGCCAGGTCGTGAAGCGTATAGTTCCGCTGCTTCTCGCTATGGATTAAAAAGTACTCACGTGCATATTCTGGAAGCCACTCACTGCAATAATGTTGAGCAAGCGAGTCACAGAGCGTGGTTTTGCCTGTGCATTCTGTCCCCACGATGGCAAAGATCACGAAGGCGCCGGATCCTGTATCGAACTCAACGACATGGAACGCGACCAAGCCACCCAACCCCAAACCGCCATCGGAATGTATAGCCCATACAGTACAGCGTATGGCCAAATTCCTTTGAAAATATAGATCCCAGTCGCGAGAACATCGACGACTAACCAAACGAGCCAGTTCTCGATGTATTTATGCGCGGCCATCCACATAGCCGCAAAACTCATGACCGTTGTCGTACTGTCCCAATAGGCGAGATCGGCATCGGTGTAGTAGTCGAATAACCATCCCATCGCAATGATGCCAATCACCGTCGCAACACCTAATAATGAGGTGCTACGCGTGCTGAGCCGGGCGACCACCAATCGACCTTCGGAACTCCGAGCACCGGCCCCGCGGAGCCAGTAATACCAGCCATAGCCGTTCATAAAAACGTAAAAAACGTGCAGTACCAAGTCCGAATAAAGTCGTGCGTTGTAAAAAACCAATAAGGAAACCAACGCATATGCTAGGCCGACTGGCCAGTTCCAAATGTTTTCACGGATGATCAGCCACACGCACAAGAGTCCCGACGCTGCACCGATCAATTCCCAGGGGCTGGAAATGAAGTAACTAGCAACGCTGCTCAAGAATTCGGTCACTACCGCGCACCGTAGTTAACTAACACGGAGACAGCGTGACCCCTAGTATTCGCTTATGCAACCAATGACGGTTGCAAGCCCCGTCCCAAGCTTACGATCTACACGAACGGTTAGCCGACGACAACCTCTAACCAACCCTGCTCTGGTTCAATATCAAGTTCATCACCCGTCCGAGGATCGCGTGGACCGACAGAACGGTAGCCGACTTGGTATGGAACAAGGCCTATACCTAGATCGAGTTTAAGGCAGTCGAGAACGGACTCGTCGAATGGGACAAAAACTTTCATGGACCCTTTGTATCCCAAAAAACTGCAGACAGGAGGGAGCATCCTGGAGATATGGTGGAGACACTTCTTGCCGTCGCCCGGCCATCCGATAATTGAACGTCCGTCAAGGTATGATCCCCAAAATAATGACGGGAGATTAGCGATGGCTAAACACATCGTGATCGTTGAAGACGACCCCGATCAACGCGCCAACTACACCGACGCAATCACAAAAAAAGGTTATGACGTAACGGGATACGCGAGTCGCCAAGAAGCACTTGAGGGTTTCGATCGCGATCTTCCGGATCTCGCGATTCTCGACATCATTCTCGGTGAAGACGTCGATGGCGGTTTCCAGATCTGTCGTGATCTCTTATCCCGGGCTCCAAGCCTGCCTGTTATTTTTCTTACAGAGCGCATCGACGAAATCGACAAGATCTCTGGTTTACGGCTCGGCGCTTGGGACTATCTCCCCAAACCTATTTCGCTCGACTATCTAGCTGAACGTATATCGTCCTTGCTACGTATCGACGAAGTTCGAGGAGAGGACAACCCGAACAACTCATCTGCAAAGCGAATAGGCGAGCTAACCCTAGACCAGGACGCTTTGTTAGTTTCTTGGCGTGGACAAAGACTAGATCTCTCCGGAACCGAGTTCCGTATGCTCGCAAAACTTGTTCGCGTTCCCGGTCACGCGGTCAGTTACGACACCCTCATGAACGCAACAATGCAGTCGCTCGTAACTAACAACACGATCAATACCCACATGCGGAATATCCGAAAGAAGTTCGAGGAAATCGATCAAGAATTCGGCTGTATTAAAAGCGAATACGGGTTCGGGTATCGCTGGTCCGCTTGAAATTTTTTTCTGGCATTCGGGGACCACGCTTGGGCACGAAGCTCATGCTGCTTGGATTTTCCCTTTTGGTTATTCCCTGGCTGTCCTACCTCCAGCTCATCGAGATGGAACGACTACTTATTCAAAGCCGCGAAAACGTGCAGTTACTTCTCGCGCGGGGTATTTCAACGCTCTTCAATGGCCGTGACGATCTTTTCAACGATCTCCCTTTGAGTTACCCGCTCGAGTACGAACCCTTGTACGTCCACCCACTAACGACATCGATCCGCCTCGATGGCCATCCAGGAGATTGGGGATCGGGCCTCATGGAAAAAGCCCAACACTTTGGCCCCGCCCAAGCTGATGGGTCTTTCGATCTCCTTGTGGCAGAACGCAACGATCAGCTGTACATATACCTCAACGTAATCGACGATCGAAGGGTCTATCGAAATCCTGGCTACCTGCGGCTCGATACTGCTGATCACGTCCGCATCAACTTTTTTGAGACCAACGGTACCGGCGGTCGAATTACTCTCACTCTTCACGAACCCGGTGTCGCGTCTGCCTACCGAATGAGCAATGACTGGCGTTTCGCTGCGACCGGCGCGCCGCCCGCCAACGAAGTCCAGGGCTCCATTGCCGAAACCGAAAATGGTTATGGAATTGAATTCCGATTGCCACTTTCGATGATGGGTTCTAGGAGAGGTTTCGCCGTCTCCTTCGCCGACGTCGATAATCAGGAATCTCGTGAGATTCGGAACGTCGTTCAAACTCTCCCAAAAGGCGACAAAGAAAGCTTCAACCTCGTGGTGTTTCGGTCGCCTCAAGTACTCAACATCATCCAGGGACTCGGGTATTCGGGTGCTCGAATACAAGTGATCGATAGTCAGCGCCGAACGCGTGCGGAAACTGGTTCCTACGGAACCATCGATTCGGCAAACCGAGACAACCCTGCGGTTTTAGATACTCGAGCATGGTTCACGAGAATACGACCGCTGCTCCACAAATTAATTATTCGAGAAGAGTGGCGTGATCAGCCCCAGACCGAATCGGAGAGCATTTTCGATAGAGCACTTACCACTGCGCTCGACGGTCAACCTGGCGTCCTTCGTCGGGTAACCGACGATGCGCAAATAATTGTGGCGTTGCATCCGATTGTTTCAAGGGACAAAACCTTAGGTGCGGTCATCGTTCAACAAAACATGGCCGAAATACTCACCTTTCAGGAAGCTGCGATTGAACAAATCGTTTTGTTTTCGATTCTGTCCCTATTAGCCGTATTCGTCGTGCTACTCGCTTTTTCAGTCAGGTTGGCGTGGCGAATCCGGGGGCTTCGTCGTGAAGCCAACGCTGCGATAGACCCCTTCGGTCGCCTAAGAGCGAGCGCTTTACAGTCAGAAGTTAAAGCAGGTGATGAGATCGGCGACCTAGCTCGCAGCATAGACAACATGCTGATGCGTTTAAATCAGCACAACACCTTCATCGAGAACATGCCACGAACGCTTCGGCACGAAATCAACAACCCCCTCAATACGTTATCTACGTCGCTCCAGAACCTTGAAAACGAATCAGAGTCCGTACGTAATAGCAAATATCTAGAGAGCGCAAAGAGAGGCGTTCTTAGGATCGGAGCCATCGTTCAAAACTTGGCGGATGCCGCAAATCTAGAGGAATCACTCGAAACCGAAGAACTTGAGACTTTGGATATCGAGAAGCTGATTGAAAACTATGTGGCCAATTTCCAGCTGACGCACGAAAACCATCGCTTCGTTTTTCGCGGGACTGGTGAGCCGGTCTTCGCACGAGTTTCCGACTATCGCATCGAACAACTTCTCGACAAAATTATCGACAATGCGATCGACTTTCACCGTCCTGAAACTCCCATTAAGGTCCAACTAGATACCTTTCGAGAACATCTTCAGATCAGCGTCGCCAATCGTGGACCCGCATTGCCGCGCGGTGCGGGAGAATCGCTATTTGAGTCGATGGTTAGCCATCGTGGACGCCAAAGTCGTCTCCATTTCGGTCTCGGGTTACACGTGGTTCGGCTAATCGCGGAACATCACGGGGGCAGTGTCCATGCGCTGGATCTACCGGATAGTTCCGGGGTCGCATTCTTGGTTCGTTTGCCTCTCAGTCGCATTCGACCACCCACACCACCAAAGTTTGAAAAAACAGAGGCGGCAGAAACAGCCTAAGCCGGACGGTAGTGTGCGCCGATCGACACGTCACCGTCCTCGCAGACAACCTCCATACGTTTTACTAAGTATTCCATTGATGCCAGCACGCTTCTCGCAGCAGCAGCATGAAGATATTCGGGCACTTCCTTGTACATACCAGGCACCATCTCAGGGATAGTCGTTATGCCAGCATGCAACGCGTGCATAATCTGGTCTTCGCGTTCCTTACGATGCGCGATAAACGACTCAACATGCGCATTCGTTTGGTTGATGGCGGGTCCATGAGTTGGCCAGTAAATAGCGTCATTCCGGTCAAGTAATGTTTGCAGACTCTCCATGTAGGCCTCCATGTCGCCGTCAGGAGGTGAGATGACGCTCGTCGACCAACCCATCACGTGGTCACCGCTAAAAAGGGCGCACTCGCTCGCTAACGCATAACAAACGTGGTTCGAGGTGTGACCTGGCGTATAGACACATTCAACGGACCAAGTTGGACCATCAATTATGTCACCATGACGAATCTCGTTATCCGGGCGGAAGTCAGTATCGCCGCCCTCTTCAACGACGACCCCTTGTTCCTGTTTACCCGAGCCATGGGGTCCATAGGCGTACGTCTCCGCGTCGCAATATTCGGCCAACAATGCGCAACCTGGCGAGTGATCCATATGGGTATGAGTGACAAGCATATGAGTGATCTTTTCACCCTTTGTTGCCTCAAGGATTGCATCGATATGCGTTGTATCCGCTGGACCAGGATCGACAACGGCAACTTCGCCCTGCCCCAAAATATAGGTACCCGTACCGTACAAGGTAAACGCACTGGGGTTATTCGCGATGACACGTCGAATGTCCCCAGATATTTGGGCTGTACGCCCGTACTCAAATTCGAGATCACGGACATAAGGAATGCTCACCGACATACCACTCGTCTCTCGTGAAATGACTGCCAAGCATAGGCAACAGAGAACTGTCGAGCAATACGATTTCGACATAGAAAGCGATTGTGTCCGCGAATCTTAGTCATCCGGTTTGATGTCGTTTACCCATTGATCTCGTAACTGGCGCCACTCCCCAACGTCAGGACGTACGGTCAGGGCTAATTCTAAATACAGTCGTGCTTCGGTCTGAAGGCCAACCTCATGTGCTTCGTGGGCGACCGATGCAAGCCGTTCCGCGGCCTCAATTAAACGTTGCTCGGCATCGTGGTTTCCTGGATCCAAGCGAAGAGCTTCCCTGAGGGTAGCCACCGCATTGTTATCGGCGGGTTCAGTGATAAATCCTTGCCCGATCAGTTGCTCGGCTCCAGCAATAAGCGTTTCTACCCGTTCAACGCGCTCTCGCTCTAACGCGTATCGAGATTTAAACTCCGCAACCGACGCCTTCCCGAGTCCGACGGCGATAGCACGATCAATCAATCGATCAATATCTACGAAGCCACGAAGGCTTAATAAGTCGTAAAACCGGCGTTGAACTTGCGCAATGATTTCAGACATCCCCTGCGTTGCAATCGCGTTCTCAGGATCAGTGGCAAGGACCCGTTGATATCGTTCGGCTGCGTTCGACTCCGGAGGATCGATCAAACTCCCAAGCGCCCGTAAGCGACTCGCTTCCCGCAGTAAGCCATCGATTTCGGCTTGTAATGTTGCTGCCTGCTGAATCTGTTCACGAACGCTGTTTAAACCCACAAATTCTGGGTTGGCAGTGCTGGCACGCCCCATGTTCGCCATCGCGTTGGTAACATCGCCAGCCAGCGCGTCTTGTGATGCCAAATCAGCGTAATATTGCGCGAATAGATCAAGTTCGGCCGGCGCCTCTGCATTTGTCGGGTCTAGTCGGACGACTTCCTGGTACGCTTGAATTGCGGAAGCCGACGACGCGACGTTGTCACGCCCTTGGCGCTGCAATAACGCGCGCGCGTCTTCCAACAAAGACTCAGCAAGCCGACGATCTGCTAGATCTTCGAAGAGAATGGCGAGGTCCGTATCGCTTGAATCCAAATTGAAGGATTCGTTCAATTTGACCTCTGCAAGTGCTAAGTCGCCGGCGTCAAGGTCTTCGCGAATATCCGACTTCCACGCTTCGACAGCGCCGAGCAAACCGGCTTGCGCACCCACGTGTTCCGGATCGATTTCGAGCACTCGACTATAACCGGCCACAATCGCAGACAGACTCTGGTTGCTATCACTTCGAAGCCCCTCGGCCGTATTCCACGCTTCCTCCACACTTGGTGTATTTGAAGGAATCAGCCACGAGAAGAGAACATTCGCGGTACCCGGCGCTCGCTCAACTAAATACCAACTCCCCCCAAGAATTAAAACGGAGATCAGAATCGCCAATGCTCCCCTGGACAGCAGTGTCCTTGACGTCACCGTTTGCCGACGCCCACGAATTTCGCTGCGCTTGGAAGATCCCTCACTCAGCGGCGGTTGGATCAAACGAATTTCCGCCGTCGTTACGGCTTCTGAGCGCACCACCGCCTTCGGGATTATTCCTTCCATACTAATCTCAGCCAACTTTCGACGGAGATCTTCGCCAAGGGCGAATCGCTCTTCAGGCGATCTTGCGAGACACCCGTCGACGATGGGCTGCAGTACAGAAAATTGATCGGGAAGCTGTGGCACTGGGTCTCTCGCCTGACGGAGTGCCACGTTGCCACCGCGATCCGGTCGGTAAGGTAGTTCGCCCGTGAGCATCTGGTAAAAAACGACACCCAAACTGTAAAAGTCTGTTCGGCCATCAATCTCACGACCCATCGCTTGTTCGGGACTCATGTACCCGGGCGTACCCAAAACAGTGCGGCGCTCAGCAGCACCGTTTTTTCCGCATTGAAATTCAGCAATCCCGAAGTCCGAAAGGACCGCAGCTGCCTGGTCACTAAATAGAATATTCCCCGGCTTAACATCGAGGTGGACGACATCCTTTGTATGGGCGTAGTCCAATGCGCTCGAAAGCTGATTCATCACGCGAATGAGCTCTTGTACCTCGAGTCCCTTAGCGAGCTTGTGTGTCAGATCGCCCTGTCTCAAATAATCCATGACAACAAACGGTTTGCCGTCTTGAACCCCGTAGTCATGAATGCGAATTACGTGCGGGTGATTAAGTGATGCGACAATTGCTGTTTCTCCAATAAAGGCCTCGTCGTCGAATTCGCCGGCAGTTATCTCCGGGTCAATGATTTTTACGACTACATCACGGCCAGTCGACACTTGGGTCGCCAGTAAAACTTGAGCACTCGAACGAGACCTTAGTTCACGGTGAATTTTGTAACCAAGAAGTTCGATCATTGAGATTCCGGCAACGGCAGAGTCTTAACGTCGCCCTGGATGAGGCGCCCGAGTACAAACCGACCATTGACGATGTACGCTTGACCATCAACGCTAACAGCAATTCCGGTGCCGTGCGCCTGCCCATTAATGCATGAACCCCCCGAAAATATCCAAGGAGCGTCATCGATGTTGAGTCGGCACCGATCGTTTTCGACAATCGGCCATGCTTCCAAAAGATCGCCCATACGCCATTGCTGGAAAACAGGCACTTCGTTCGGAATGGTCTTAACCCCATAACCATTCATTTGATTGAGGGCAAATAGCCCCTGATAAGTCGTACCGTCGCCCCAATAGAGGACGCCGAGACCGTGACGCTGGTCTTCGAGAAATTGTCCCTCGTATTTATTACCAGTCGGCCAAGTAAGGACACCCATTCCACTCTTTACACCGTCTCGGAACATACCTTCATAACGCCGTCCGTCAGACCAAACATACCCACCGTTCCCATGCCTCTGGTCATTCAAGAACTCACCTTCATAAACGTCGTTCTCGGCCGAGACGAAACGACCCGCCCCCGTTCGTCTATTATCGAGGAAGTCACCTACATATTGGTCTCCGTTAGGCCAGCGAAGAGTACCTGACCCGTGTCGCTTATCGTTCCGAAAGGCACCTTGATAAACACGACGGTCAGCCCAGGAATAGGTACCCTTTCCATGCATCTGACCATCCAGAAAATCGCCTTGGTACCAAGCACCGCCACGCCGTTCTAATCGTCCTTGACCCGTCCTGACTCCGTCTTTCACGTCGCCTTCGTAGATGTCACCGTCTACGAGTTCAATGCGCCGAACATCGGCACCGATAATGCTTGCGGACAGGGAAAGGGCCAGCAAAACGGCTTGTCCGGAAAACGTACGTTCGATAATTGAGCGGGAAGGAAAAAAGCGAGCCAAACGTTTCCTTAGTAGACTTCCCGAAAACACCGGTACCTTACTGGAATTGGACCACCTTTTCTTCATATCGATTTGCCTCGCAGTTGGCGCGTTGACCGGCTTTTTGGGTGGTCTGCTCGGTATCGGTGGCGGCGTGATCGTCGTTCCCGCACTCATCATTTTGTTTGACGTGATGGATCTTTTTCCATCGACTCGTTTTCCCGCCAACACGGGGACCCTTTTGGCGGTCGGCACATCGTTGTCGACCATCATCTTCACGACTGCGTCCGCGGCGTACTCTCAAATACGACGAGGCATGGTCGAATGGCTAGTGGTTCGACGCTGGGTAGTGTATCTCTCGCTCGGAAGCCTTGGATCAAGCTTCGTTGCGAGTAGCCTGTCCGACACTTTCTTGAAAACCTTCATTGCTGCTTTGGTTCTTTTCGTTGCGTGCGTGATGTTGACCTCGTGGAAACCGAGTCCTCGCCGAGATTTACCTGGTCGCTTCTTGAGCGCCCTGCTCGGCTCAATCGGAGGGATGGTCGCAGGAATTGCCGGCATTGGTGGAGCAAATATCGTGGTCCCAACGCTCATTTATTATAATGCCCCGATCCTACGTGCCACAGCCACTGCAAGCGCGGTTGGTCCCGCGATCGCTCTTTTTGGGACAATTGGCTATATCTACCACGGTATGGAGATCGAGGTTCCCAACGCTTGGGGATTCATTTACCTCCCCGCAACCATATCAATTGTTATCGCCAGCATTCTCGTCGCACCGCTCGGGGTCCGGGCCGCGCACAAGCTACCGTCAGCTCGGCTACGTAAAGCCTTCGGCGTCCTTATGATTGTCGTAGCACTCCGGGTTGTGTGGTCTATTTAGCGCTGACCTCACCGACGGTCCGCAACTGAATCGCATCGACGGGCCCTGCGGCCAATACATCGCTAATGACCACCACCCTTTCCGCAGAATGAAGGCCTTCTCGTTGACGCAAAACGGACAGGGCGGTTTGGATGGTTTTTTCCGGATTGTTGCTAAATGCCGTTCGATGAGCGTACACACCCCGATTCAACATCAACCGACGACGTACCTGACTTAAATTCGAAAATGCAAAGATGGGCACATCCGTTGGACCACAATTTGTAACGAGATCTGCCGTGATCCCACGACGTGTAATGACCACGATACCCGACGCGGAAATTCTTCCCGCAAGCTCGAGCGCCGAACGGGCAATGTTCTGCTTATCAGATTCGGTGGCTAACTCTTGAGCGAACCCGAGATCGGGAAATCGTTCGCTCGCTAAAGCTATTTCGGCAAGTTGTTTCACGGCCTTGACAGGGTGCTCACCAATACTCGTCTCCGCAGAAAGCATCACGGCGTCAACGCCTTCGTATATGGCATTCGCGACATCCGTCACTTCGGCACGGGTCGGAATTGGATGTTCAACCATTGATTCCAGCAAGTGGGTCGCAACGATACAGCGACGTCCAGACTGGAACGACGAACGGACTAGCTGGCGTTGCAAGTTGGGCAATGTCGCGATATCCGTCTCAATACCGAGATCGCCACGTGCAACCATTATCCCGTCCGCCGCTTCGGCGATTGATCCGATGTTTTTCGCTCCTTCTCGGTTTTCGATCTTCGCAACAATATGAACTCCATGATTTCGATCGCCTAGAAGTTCGCGCATCTTGGCTATGTCCTCAGCCCTCCGAACAAACGATTGCGCAATAAAATCAACATCGAGATCCAAACCAAACGTTACGTCATCTCGATCCTTCGGAGTGATGGCAGGAAGATTGATGTGAACGCCAGGAATATTGACGTGTTTGCGGCTACCGATTTCACCGTCGTCCAACACCGCGCAACGAATAGCCGCCGGTTCTTGATCGCTGACCCTCAGATTAATCAAGCCATTATCTAGAACAATCGTGTCGCCTATGGATACAGCGCCTTTAAGTCCTTCGAACTGAACTTCGAGACTCGACGTAACGGGCCCTTTGTAATCCCTCGACTCTGGAATCAGTACTACCTCGGTACCCTTTCGCAAGACCAATGGGCGGTCCAGCTTCGCGGTTCGTATTTCCGGACCTTGCGTATCGATCAATACGGGAACGGGATACTTTGCTTTGCGATTTAGGGTCTTGATCCATCCGATGGTGCGCGCCGCATCGTCGTGGGTCGCGTGCGACATATTGATGCGCGCGACGTTCATCCCCGCTTCGTACATCGCGTTCAACGTATCGAAATCGTTGGAAGCTGGTCCAATCGTACAGATGATTTTTGTTCGTCTTAACATTAATGAATTCTATGGTAGAACGCCCACTCAAGCAGCTTTCCGGACGGTCTCACGAAGACCAGAAGTTCGTCAGAGCGCTTCCGATCGCGCTACTTATCACGGGGTGAGGTCGCCAATGATGTGGGAAATATTTCTGGTAAGCGGACTCGGCAAAGCGTGGGTCGATCATGACCACCACGCCCCGATCCATTGGTCCTCGGGCAACGCGTCCTGCCGCTTGTACGACGCGCGTCATGCCAGGCTGTCGATACGCGATCTCATTACTCCCATCGTTTTCGGCGAGCGTATCTCGGACAAGGCTCCTTGGCGGAATGCCCGGCCCTACGACAACGGCTCCTCGTAATACATCCGATCGATAATCGACCGATTCCGTAAAAACTCCCCCGAGAACAACAAAACCCACCCTCATCGAATGGGGTGTATTAATCCATTCGATAAATGCCGCTTGGTCGTCCAGTGACATACTTCGTTCTTGTGACAATAATTCGCCGTCAAAGCAACAGAAATCTTGAACGAGTCGCAGATATTCAAAAGAAGGGAATGCCACCAAGTAGTTGCCCGGGTTGGCCCTAACAACCGAACGGATGACGTTTGCCACCATCGGCGCCGTGGTTGCCCGGTCACGAAAAAAAGTTGATACGTCATGGACGACGTACACTCCAGTATTGTGTGCGCCGTACGACGGAGTTGAACGCAACGCTGGGCCCTCGCAACCATGCATCGTCTGGAAAACCGTGGCGGGCGATAGCGTTCCCGAAAACCGCACGCTACCTCGAAAGTCGTCCACCACCTCGCGTATATACGATCCTGGCTTAAGGCAACGCATTTGAACCGTGATCAGACTTCCCTCTCGGGTCAGAAAGTAACGGAAAGCCTCATCGTCATACCAGAAACTTCCTTTATGGAAACGGTGCGCCGTAAAAACGAATTCCTTGAGGTAATCGTCAAAGGGTCGCTCACGACCGTCATCAAA
Organism: Gammaproteobacteria bacterium UBA1119; assembly: GCA_002313255.1. Lineage (GTDB taxonomy): Bacteria > Pseudomonadota > Gammaproteobacteria > Pseudomonadales > Azotimanducaceae > UBA11889. The sequence goes on from DCBA01000123.1 coordinate 31,589, forward strand.
AACGACCCGGAGAAAACGATCTAAGGCTCTTATTAGAGCCTTAGGCGCTTCGGGCAGAACTAACTCGCCGCCTTCTGGCAAGTAGGTACGTCCGAGACTCGCCAATGCACGATCGATGGAACGTATTTTTTTCGCCATCCCGTCGAGCGTTGAAGAGGCCTCAAGGCGTTTAAGTTGGGATCTATCGATGCGTGTTGACAACATCTCTTGAACGCGGTTTCCAAGCTGGTGTGCCTCATCAATTAGAAGACCAGCCTGATCGGTTCCATTTCCAAGCTGCCGAACCCTACTGAAGACAGGGTCGAATACATGGTTATAGTCACAAACCACGACGTCGACCCAACGAGACGCATCTGACGCTAACTCAAACGGACAGACTTCGTGCATGCGCGCGATGCATTCGACCGCCCCGCGATCATTGATACCATTGGCCATCAAGTCCTTGCGAGCGTTTGGCAAACGATCGTAGTAACCACGAGCGTAATCACAAACGTCGGGGTCGCAGGGAACGTCCGGGTTAAAACAAGTTTTCTCCTTTGCCGTTAACGTTATCGCGGTTAGTTGTGAATCATTGCCCGCAATTTTGTTGAGCGCTTGTTCTGCAGCTCTCTGGCCCGTGTTCCGTGCTGTCGTATAAATCACCCGTTCGAGAATGCCTTCACCCATTGCCTTGGCGGCGGGAAACAGCGTTGCCATTGTTTTTCCAGATCCAGTCGGCGCTTCGACCAATAACTGGCCTGAATCCCTAAAAGTGCGATAGCAAGAACGCGCGATGTTTCTCTGATCATCACGAAACTCCGTATAGGGGAAATCCATAGTGCGTAAAAAATTCGTCCGCCGACCACGGAGGCGTTGAACCAGCAAAAGCCAATTCACGTAAGTCCTGCAGGTCTCAACAAAGTACCTTCGAAGTTGCTGCGATGTCGCAATGTCCTCAAATGCAATTTGCTCGTTCCGGTCGGGGTGCAAATAGGTCAATCGCAACTCACAACTACTCAGAGCTTCACATTCGCACAACATTGCCGCGTAAATTTTCAACTGAGCGAAATGTAGCTCACCCGCGTACGCGTATAGCTGCTTAAATTCGCTACGTGTCGTTTTAATTTCTTCCACTAGCGCGCATCGATTACGATCACCACGTTCGCCACGAAAGAGAACGCCATCAATCCGACCGCTAATCGCGAGCTCAAGACCTTCATCATTAAATGCTTCCGTAACAATCTGTTCGGTTAGGTAGTTAGCATTCGTTTTAACGGAATCGATTTGATAACGCCGTTGAGCTTCTATTCCCTCGGCCGATGTTGTCGGTTGATCAAACCGAAAATGAATATCGCCGCTGCGATGAACGTGTTCCGCCAGGTCGCGAACTGCCACGCGAAACTTCATACCAATGAAAAACGCATAACCCGCGTGGGGATATCACGTTCCAAAAGGCGGCGCATCCAAAGTTGTTGATTGCTCTGAACGCGATCGCCAGGCCCTTTGACCTCAACAAACTCGTATCGCCCAGGCTCGTAAAGTACCGTTAGATCGGGGAACCCGGCGCGTGCTTCTTCGAGCCCTTCTCGGACGATGCTCAATACTTGGCGAAGCGCAGGTGCGTCGACGACCTCGACGATCCGTTCAAGTCGTTTCTGGTTGAGCTCGGACCAGTTGATGAGTCGGTTGGAGATTCCATTCTTGTCACGATGAGTACGCAAAAGTCTCTCTGGTAATGAATCCGTGGATTCAAGCGGGTCCTCACAATGGGATTGCCTAACGTCGAAAAAATCAGGCCAAAAAAGGTCGGTGGGCCCGCTTTGAAAAGCGTTCAAGAATGCCCCATCAACCGGGGTATAAATCCAATCCCAAAAAGCGAGCCCAAAAAGTCCCATCGGAAGCTGGTTCTCTAAATGCCATCCCGTACCAAAATCTTCGGTCAATTGAGCTAGCGCATAACGTTCGATCGAATCAGGTTTAGATCCAAACAAACAAACATCGGTTTGTGGGATGGGCGGCTGGGATATCGTGGTATTTGTGGCACGGCGTGCAAACTCCCCTTCGAGTGCCGTCCACGGCCTTCGAACCATTTCCTCGGCGAGTTCGTTTATGCTTTGAGTATCTCCGAGCTTCATGAGTATTCGAAGCTTGCGTTCCCTCGCCGGTGCGAGCGACGATCGCGTGTAACTGCTTAACGCAGCATCAAGTTCTCCCGCCCTCTCAAAACCCCGAGCGAGTCGGTTCAGGGTACGCGATCGACGTCGCTCCACGAAACGATGTGGAAATTTGCGCCAAAGACGCGGTAACAAAGAGATGGCTGACCGATCCGGACGCGGACCTAACTCATGCACGGTCTCCGTCACTCGCATCAAATCAAGGTACGCGTCAAGGATTCGACGATCGGCGAACAGACGTCTTTTCGCCGGCAATGCGTATTCTTCGAATCGAAAAATCCCGAGGTCGCGTAACACAAAGGTGCTCAAGTCCTGGTGGGGATCGCCAAAAAAAAGTAACCGATACACGGCTAAATACTCCGCAGAATTTAGCGCCACCCACGGATCGTGCTCTTGCAGCCGTTCGACGACTGTATCGAGTTGGTAGTGATGACTGATTCGTTTTACATACTCGTTCTTGGGCCTTATCGGTTTGATTTCAGGAAAAAGGCAATGAAGTTCAGCCACGCTCCAGCCTGTCAACAGGTCGTTCAGTTCAGCGTCCGGACACCAATCCACCAACTCGACAGAACAGAGTTCTGAAATCGCATCGGCACACGCCGCAACTTCTGCGTAATTCAACTTCTTGACTCTCAAAAAGGGCCCTTTGCGGGAAACGATTCGTGCATAAAGACGGAGTGAATCGGCTCCCAAATAGCGAACACGTCGACCGAAATCGATCTCTGCCTGGCTCAGAATGGATGCGTATTGATCTTCAACATCTGTAATGAGCGCGAGTAGATTAGTCGCGTAGTAATCACGGGGTGGGGCTTCATTAAGAAATAATTTAGGCAGTCGACTAACTTCCAATCGGTCGTAGATCGCCGCATTATGATAACCATGTATATATATACAGCAAATTCTAGATGAGCGTCGCAGCTTTCTGCCTTTGCGTCGTGGTATCAGAAAAGGCTTTAAAGGCCATTCTTGACGGAACCGGCCAAGGCGTGTATCGCGACGACCATCCTTGGATCATTGCCGCCGAACGATTTCACGAGTCCCAAAAAGTCGACCGAAGAGTCCCTATTGTATTTGCCACGGGCGAGCCACTGGCGTTCTCACATTGGAGCATCGTCGAATCGATCAACGTCCAAGAACTTCACGCTGGAGCGTTCGAATCACGTTGTTCGTTTGATGCCCTAACGCCGGTAAATCCAATCTGGACATCCCTTGACAGTCTCAGTCTAGCCCCATCGGCCGAACAACTTCGGCGAGAAAGCGTTGAACCTATCCGCATACATCGCCAACCGTTAGACCACTCATCGATTAGACCGTACGCCATCTGCGAAACGCCGCCTTTTATCGTCTCAGAAGTTATCGGATGATTTACCCAACAGTTTCTATTCTCGAAGTCTTTCTAGTCGTCGGCTTCGTCGACAATCTCTTGGGGTATGGCACGTTTCACCGTAGCCCCTAACTCCCGGAACTGTTCGACTTGTCGAACAAGATTGCCCCGACCTTTGGCTAGACGGGTGTATGCAGAATCGTAAGACCTTGATGCTTGATCAAGGTTGCGGCCGAGTTGGTCCATGTCCTCGAGCACCACACGAAGTTTGTCGTAAAGCGCGCCCGCGCGCCGAGCTATTTCCTGAGCGTTTTTATTTTGTTTCTCGTATCGCCAAACGTTATCGATGATACGAAGCGTCATCATTAGTGTGGTTGGACTAACGATCACCAAACGTCTCTCGAACGCTTCGGTAAACAACGAAGGATCTTTCTCCATCGCAAGCGTGAACGCAGATTCCACCGGCACAAAAAGTAAAACAAAATCTAACGATCGAACGCCCGGCAATTGATCGTACGATTGATCCGAAAGTTTCTTGACGTGCGCGCGGACGCTCTGGACATGCCGTTTGATCGCTACCTCGCGAGCCGCATCGTCGTCGCTAGATACCGCCGTTTCGTATGCGACCAGAGACACTTTTGCGTCCACGACAACGTCCTTGTCTTCGGGAAGGTGAATAATAACGTCCGGTCGTTTGATATCGCCGTCAGCATTCCTGAACGAATGTTGCAAAACGTATTCGTGATCTTTACGTAAACCCGATTCTTCGAGGACTCGCTCAAGTACTATTTCACCCCAGTTCCCTTGTAAACGCTTATCGCCCTTTAGCGCACGCGTGAGATTTCCCGCTTCTTCGTTAACCTTCTCGCTTGCCCGTTGCAAATTCCGAACCTCAGTAAGCAACGAAGCCCGATCCTTAGCATCCGTTATGTAGACCTGGTCGACTTTTTTCCGGAAATCCGACAATTGCGTCTTGAAGGGTGCCAAGGCCATCGACAGGTGGGCCTCATTACGTACCCGAAAGACCTCACCTTGCTTCTCAAAAATCTGACTGGCGAGCAACTGAAATTCCTTTTTTAGAGATTCACCCGTTTGCTTGAAGAGGGCCTCTTTTTCCGCAAACGCACGCTCAGTTTCTTCAAGTCTGGCCTTAATCTCAGCTAGTTGTAGTCCAGAAGAGCGGGCTTCAGATCGGGTGTCGATAATTTCCTGTCGGAGGTTATTCAAGTCTTCAATCTGCTGCGCATTGACAGTGGAGAGACGAACGACGTCGGCACTAGCTACCTTGCTCGACTGGTTTAATTCCTCGAACGTTTTCTGCACTTCTTTTAGCTCGGCTTCGGCCGTCTGAAGATTTCGTTCCCGGAATTGCAAACGCTCTTCCATCAGTTGTTTTTCGGCTAGGGTCGTCTCCGAGGTTCTAACCCGCGCCAGCTCTATCGCTCCTTGATGACGGCGTTCCAGGCGCCAATAAACCACAACAGCACCAACAATGAACCCCGTCAGTCCCGCCAACAGCATCAATAGCATTTCAGATTGCTCGAACAAACCGTACGTACGCACGCCTCTCTATTCAGTGTGGTTTCTGCTACGGACAAACTCCCAACCAAGACTACTCGCGCTTAAATTGGGGCTCACGCTTCTCAAGAAACGCGGTGACCGCCTCTTTATGTTCGCTACTCGCGTAGGCTTTCTGCAGCGCCTCACCCTCTCGTTGCTGCACCCGTTGTATATCCGTCTCCGATCCATTGAGACTGAGCAATTCTTTTACCCAACGTAAATGCGGGGCCGGATTCGCCGCCATCATCGACGCAATGGTTTTGGCTTCTGCCATCAAGTCAGCATGCGGAACCAACCGATCGGCCAGCCCTTGGTCGTACGCTTCCTGTCCCGAATATAAGCGCCCTGTTAAGCACATTTCACTGGCACGACCAAAACCCATCCGCTGAACAAGGAAGTGCGAGCTCGCAAGTTCCGGTACAACACCCATTTTGACGAAGAACATCCCGAATTTGGCTTCGTCGGACGCTACGATAACGTCCATCGGAAGAATCATCGTTGCTCCGACCCCAACGCTCGCGCCATTAACAGCCGCTACCATCGGTTTAGATGAACGCACCAAACCTACCCAGTCGTGCTCGATTCGCTCGTTGTCACCATCAAGACGGGCCTGGAAATTGTCTCGAATATCGGCGCCTGCACAAAAGCCGCGTCCGGCCCCGGTAAAGACCATGGCTCCTACTTCAGGATCATCGTTGCAGCGAACGACCGCCTCGACAAGTTCTCCGTTCATCTGCTGCGTCCACGCATTGAGCCGTTCTGGACGATTCAGGGTGACGACCGCGATGTCGTCTTCCTTCTCAAGCGTTATTTGCTCAAACGGCATGGGAATACGCTTTCTCACCTACTCGGAATCGCCAGTATGCGCTAATAACGGCGTGATTCCACACGACCCCGTACGCTACGCCGCGAAAACCGCACGAACATGATTCCGGTCAGACAACCATCGCGTGTTAGTAGCCGGTTTTTTCGCGTTCGGCTTCCTTCGTTTGCTTCGCTTGTGCTAATTCGGTACTCGCCAAACGCATCAAAAAACCGCTATCTGTGCCCAAATTGACGAAATTGAACCCTTGCTGAAGGTAAGTTTGCGTGAGTTCAAGACTACCGGTATGGATTCCAACCGCCATCCCGTGTTTCTTGCACGTCGATAATATGAGCTCCACAGTTTCTGCATGTTTAGGGTTTCCCATTTCGGAAGGACCGCTCAAACCTAGCGCGTACGCCAGATCGGCCGGGCCTATGTATATACCGTCGAGTCCCGGCGTCGTCGCAATCTCATCTAGATTCTCAAGTGCCTCGGCAGTTTCCACCATAACAACACATGCTATCTGCTGATTTGCCTCAGCGAGATATCCCCTCCCGGCATACATTGCAGCCCGAACAGGTCCACACGACCGCAACCCGTCGGGCGGATACCTACATGCAGAAACTGCCTGTAGAGCTTCTTCACGATTGTTCACCATCGGGACAATAACGCCATACGCACCAGCGTCTAACGCCTTCATGATTTCGTACGGCTCATTCCAAGGTACGCGAACCATTGGAACAGTATCTCGGGTCGAAATTGCGGGAAGCATATACTTCAGATCATCGTAACTGAGCATTCCATGCTGTAAATCTATACACAGCCAATCGAACCCTAAGCTCGACATGCTCTCCGCTGTGAATGCGTTACCAATACTCAGCCAGCCGCCAACTGTCTGACGACCTTCACGCCATGCACTAAGCACCGTATTCTCTCGCATTGAATTCCCCCCCTTCACGACTTTCCAAGCGATCCGCGATCTTACATCAAGAGGCTGACTTCAGCTTTCGACGATGCGAGAATTGCCGGTCGGCGATCGGGAGGAATCATGGTTCAGGGAGGACTGGATGCGGCTATTGCCGCAGTCACCGAATCGGGCCAGCCTTATGCTACCGAGACCCGGACCATTGACGGTGTCGACTTTGTCGTCTTCTCAAATGCTCCTGACAACCTCCGTGAACTCTACAGACAAGGACTGCAACACTCGGATAGGGTTTTTTTCGTTTATCAGGACGAGCGCTTTACCTACCAGGAGGTATGGGAGGAAGCTGCTCGCGTCGGCAATCAACTTAAGCATGCAGGGATAAAATCGGGCGATCGCGTCGGCATCGCGCTTCGTAACTACCCAGAATGGATTTTTGCGTTCATGGGCATTACGTCGATCGGAGCAGTCGCTGTTGCCATGAATGCCTGGTGGTCGGGCGAGGAAATGATTTATGGAATTGAGGACAGTGGCCTAAAGCTGCTATTCGCCGACGAAGAGCGGATCGAACGACTTCGACCCTACGACGATAAGCTCAATATTCAAACCATCGCCGTTCGCTGCCAGCCTGAGGGGTATATCTCGTGGGAACAATTCGTCGAAAACGGCTCACGCTTGATGCCCGAAGAACCCGTTCCTACGGATACGAACGCCACCATTCTTTACACGTCAGGATCCACCGCCCATCCAAAGGGTGTTCTCTCGTCCCACCGTGCGATCCTGAATGCGCTTATGTGTTGGGAATGCGGCGGTGCCATCGGCGCCTACATGTTTCCGCAGGCTGCCGCAGCCCCAACGCCACTGTATCTACCCGCAACCATCCTCACGGTACCGTTATTCCACGTGACCGGTCTGGTCGTTCAATTTCTGCAATCGTTTAAGCCCGGTCGAAAACTCGTGGCGATGTACAAATGGGATGCCGATAAGGCGTTGGGCATTATCGAGCGTGAACGTATTACCTCCTTTAACGGTGTTCCCACCATGGCATGGGAACTCGTCCAATCGAGTGCATTCGAGAAATACGATCTATCGAGTCTACGCAGCGCGGGAGGCGGTGGCGCCGCTATGGCCCCTGAACATGCGAGACAAATAGACAACAAGCTAGGTAAAGGCAGTGCCGGTACCGGTTGGGGAATGACGGAGACCCAAGGCCTCGCCACCGGCATCGGCGGCGAGGCATTCTTACAACGTCCGCGTAGCTGCGGTCGAGCGGTGCCCCCCCTTGTAAAAATTAGAGTAATAGACAAAGAAGGTAAGGATCTCCCCGCAGACGAAACGGGCGAATTGTGTATTTGGGGAGTCATGAATTTTCGGGAATATTGGAACCAGCCTGAAGCAACACGATCAACACTCGTTGATGGCTGGGTGCATACGGGCGATATCGGCCACATGGATCAAGAAGGTTACGTATTCATCACCGATCGAGAAAAGGACATGGTCATTCGTGGAGGCGAAAACATCGGTTGCCAAGAAGTCGAGGCGGTCCTTTACGATCACCCTGCCGTCGTAGAAGCCGCTGTATTTGGTGTGCCCGATGAACGCTTGGGAGAAACCCTCGCTACCGTCATCTGCGTTAATCCAGATCAACCCGTTAGCGAAGACGAACTCAAAGCGTTTGCGCTCGACCGTTTAGCGAAATTCAAAGTCCCAGACCACTTCTGGATACGCACCGATCGTTTACCAAGAATCGCCTCCGAGAAGATTTTTAAGCGCGGTTTACGCGACGAAGCCATCGAATTACTTGCAAGGACAACCTGATGAGTGAAAGAAAAAAAGTAGCCATGCAGCTCCCACGGCGTGCGGACGTAGCAAATTTAGAACAAAAATATTCATTGGAACTCGAAGCGCTTGCCCCCATCGCGGATATCGTTGAAGTAGAGAGTCCGACGGCAGAGGCATTCGCAGAGGGCGCGTCGGACTGCGACGGAATCATTACATCGTGGGGTCTTCAACTTTCTGAAGACATCATCCAGAAGTTGGACAAATGTGTAGTCATCGGTCTCGCCAGTGTCGGCGTCGATATGGTTGACGTTGAAGCCGCCACCGAAGCAGGCATCGTCGTCACAAACACCCCGGACGTATTTATCGAAGAAGTTGGCGATCACGCGATGATGCTGCTACTCAATGCCATCCGAAGGACCAAAGAACAGAATATTTTTGCTGCTGAAAACGAATGGCACAAAGGAAGGCCGCAATTGAACCATGTATCACGTCTTATGGGCCAAACCCTCGGACTGGTCTCTTTCGGTAACGTTGCTCGCTGTGTCGCGAAACGCGCGCAGGCATTCGGCTGCCACGTGATCGCCTTCGACCCGTATGTCAG
>DCBA01000121.1:0-39910 GCA_002313255.1 Gammaproteobacteria bacterium UBA1119
CCGGTATTTGAAACCATCGTGCGAAACGATCGTCTTCCCTCGTTAAGTGTCAGGTCATCGTCATCGTCATCGATCAGGTATTCTCCAGGGATCATTGGCATTTCCTATTGAATTGGATTATGAACAGTGACGAGTTTTGTCCCATCGGGAAACGTCGCTTCGACCTGTACGTCGGACAACATTTCCGCTATTCCATCCATCACCTCGTCTCTCACAATAATCTGAGCCCCGGAAGTCATGAGCTCGGCCACCGTTCTTCCGTCCCGCGCACCCTCCATAATCGCGGATGAAATTAATGCTACACACTCCGGATAGTTCAGCTTCACACCCCGCGTCCGACGTTGCTCCGCTAATTGTGCTGCGACGAAGATCAGCAGCTTGTCTTTCTCGCGTGGACTCAGATCCATCAACTTTCCCCTTGTCGCGGTATTTGAAACATCATGTCAGGTTGACCAGATACGGGGGCGACTAGCCGCTCGACCCATCTGGAGCGGACGCATCCCCGTCCATAGTTTTTCCGCAAGTGCACGGACTATTTGCGGGGCGCTTCCGAGGATCCGGACGACCAGTAGCTCGCCTAGAAGGGTTGCCCCTGCATCCACGGGCGAAGAGGCGATAATTCGCTGTACCCGTTTGAGCAAATCGGGGTCCGCCGGGTAGGCATAGACCGAAGCAAGGGCACAATTGCCTCTACACCCCCATGCCGCCCCCAGCATAGGCTCCTCGCTCCGCCACCGGTGCCGTTCGTTCAAGATAGGCTTGTCAGCGACAGCAATAGTCATTTTCTGATCAAACGCGCCCCGTTCGTACGTATCACCGCTGAAAGGACGGCCCAAAACGACCATATCCCATCCGCTGAAGCGCGCCGACGGGTTGAGATTGACCCTGGTACAGGTCGAAAGAGAACTTCCTCCAAATAGAATGGTTTCCTGAGGGAGCCACTCCAGAGTTCCCCCGCTTTCAACAGAAAGTTGTTGTTTGATCTGACTTTCGGGCCCGTTGCTCCGATATATCTTATTCGCCGCTGGTGTCGTGATTAGCGCTGAACCGTTTTCCCGGACCTGAATATTAAGTTCAAGTTGATCTCCTCCGACCACGCCCCCCGGAGGGTGAAGTACGTATGCATGACAAACGTCTTCTTCGGGGTAGAAGGGGCGTTGAACTGACAGTGGGCCCACCCGCTCCTTCACTCTTAAATTGGTTCTCGCCAAAGCGCGTTCAAAACTAAGGGACAACTTGGCCGACCAGCCGTCGACCGGTACGTATGCCGTGCTCGCCGTAGACTTCATACCGACAGGTGCTCTTGGACAAGCTCATCGGTGAGCGCTTCCATACTACCCGACGCGACGACGGCTCCCTTCGTCATGATAAAGAATTGACCACACACACGACGGACAAAAGGCAGTTTTTGTTCGACGACCAACACCGTCATTGCGAGCTCGCGATTCAACTGCATAATGACATCGCCGATCTCCTGCACGATATTCGGCTGGATGCCCTCGGTGGGCTCGTCGAGAATCAGAAAATCCGGGTTGATAACCAGAGCACGTGCGATGGCTAGCTGCTGTTGCTGTCCGCCAGACAGGTCGCCACCCCGACGGCGCAACATCGATTTTAAGACCGGGAAAAGGTCAAACACATGGTCCGGAATGTTGCGATTCGAACGAGGCTGATTACCAAGACCGATCTCCAAGTTTTCGGCAACTGTGAGCAACGGAAAAATCATGCGTCCTTGTGGAACATACCCAATGTGCAGAGCGGCACGGCGTTCGGCCGCTTCAACCAACAGGTTTGAACCATTAAATGCGATGGATCCAGAATCCACGTTTAACAACCCCATGACGCACTCAAGCAATGTACTTTTACCGACACCGTTTCGCCCAATTAGACTCACGCAAGCTCCGTCGTCCACCTCGAGATTGACATCCCAAAGCGTATGACTCTGTCCATACGATTGATTGAGTCCTTCGACCTTAAGCATCACTCACCCAGGTATACCTCGATCACTTTTGCGTCATGCTGTATCTCTTCAAAGGGACCCTCAGCAAGTACTCGCCCTTCGTGCAGCACGGTAACTCTTCGTGCAATGGAGCGTACAAACTCCATATCGTGTTCGACCACGACGACCGAATGGTCGCCCGCAAGCGTGGTCAGCAGTTCCGCCGTGGACTCCGATTCTTGCTTAGTCATGCCTGCAACGGGCTCGTCTACAAGCAATACCAGCGGGTTCTGCATTAACAACATGCCAATTTCGAGCCACTGTTTCTGACCATGCGATAACGATCCCGCCAACGCCAACACTTCCTCTTTTAGACCAATAATGTCGAGCACTTCGGCAATCCGATCGCGTTCCTCGCCACTCAATCTTCGTGCGAGGGTCGCCCAGACCCGTTTGTCCGCCTCCATCGCTAACTCAAGATTGTCATGAACCGTATGGTTCTCAAAAACGGTCGGTTTTTGAAACTTTCGACCGATCCCGAGCGAAGCAATCTCAGGTTCTGTAAGTCGTAACAGGTCGAGGCGCTGCCCGTAGAACGCGGTGCCAAAATCGGGTCGCGTTTTCCCCGTGATGACATCCATCATGGTCGTTTTACCCGCACCATTCGGCCCAATGATGCAACGGAGCTCCCCCGTTTCTATGTAGAGCGTGAGCTCGTTTAGAGCCTTGAACCCGTCGAAACTCACGGTAATGTCCTCCAGATAAAGAATGTATCCGGAATCCGTGTTGACTAATTCATCACGGCTCGGTTTCCGAGCCAAGAAGCGAGAGCTCTGATCGTCGAGCGGTTGAAAACCGCGCGCTGGCTTATCTTTATGGACCGATCGCCTAAACACCTTACGTCTCCTTACCCGACATATTCAGTGGCTGAATTTCGCTCGGATTAATGATCCCCACTTGTGGTACATGTAGAGTACCCGCGATGCCAGCCAATACGGCAGACTGCGCACCAAACCGACCACGCCCTTTGGTAACGACAGGGTCACGAGGATGAATAAACCGCCTAGAGCGAACGGCCAAACTTCCGGGAACGCGCCGGTCATCCACGTTTTGGCATAATTCACGATCACGGCACCGAGCGCAGCACCGTACAACGTTCCACGACCCCCAAGGGCCACCCACACCACCAGTTCGATCGACTTCAATGGCTCAAATTCGCTCGGATTAATAATTCCCACTTGCGGGACGTATAGCGCACCCGCAATGCCAGCCAATACGGCAGACACAGTAAAAATCCAGACTTTATAGTTCTCTACCCGGTAACCGATGAAACGGGTTCGATCATCGGCATCGCGCACCGCGGTGACGACGCGCCCAAGTTTCGACGTCACGACAAAGCGGCAGAATAAATAGGTCAACGCCAGCGCAATAGCTGAAACGACAAAAAGTACAACGCGTGTGACGTCCGACTGCAGCGACGCGCCCAGGATGTCTTTGAAGTCGGTGAGGCCATTGTTGCCGCCAAACCCCATCTCGTTTCGATAGAACGCCAGCAACAGCGCGTACGTTAGGGCTTGCGTCATGATCGAGAGATACACGCCTGTGACCCTTGAACGGAATGCGAGCCAACCGAACACCAGCGCAAGCAATCCGGGCACTAGAACAACCATCAGCATGGCAAACCAGAACGCATCGAAGCCGAACCAATACCAAGGCAGTTCCTGCCAATTGAGGAATACCATGAAATCGGGCAGTTCTGGATGCCCGTAGACACCGCGCGTACCGATTTGGCGCATGAGATACATGCCCATTGCGTATCCACCCAGCGCAAAAAAAGCCCCGTGTCCAAGACTGAGGATGCCGCAATACCCCCACGCAAGGTCGAGGGCCATTGCTAGGAGCGCATAACTCAGGTATTTACCAAGCAACGTAACCGTGTATGTGGAGACATGAAACGCAGAGTCTTCGGGAACCAAAAGGTTGGCGACGGGTACGACCACACACATCACACCAAGAGTCCCCAACAGGATCGACCGTCCCCAATCTTGTTTGATTAAACGACCTAATAGCATCAGCTTTCTGCCGCGCGTCCCTTCTGCGGAAACAAACCGCGTGGCCTCCACTGAATGAATAGAATAATGAAAACGAGCACGAGAACTTTTGCGACGACCGCGCCTGCATAGGGTTCGAGAAACTTATTGGCCACACCCAGCGAAAGTCCAGCCACGAGTGTCCCCCATAGATTCCCGACACCCCCAAACACAACCACCATGAACGAATCAACGATGTAGCCCCGCCCCAGATAGGGCCCGACATTGGTCAGTTGAGACAAAGCGACGCCGGCGACACCCGCAATCCCCGCCCCAAGGCCAAATGTCAGCGCGTCCACCCGACCACTTCGAATACCCATCGCGCGTGCCATGGCCCGGTTCTGGGTAACAGCACGCACTTCAAGGCCAAGTCGCGTCCGTTGTAGAACAAGCACCAACGCCGCAAAAATGAGTCCAGCGAAAATCAAGATGTAGAGGCGGTTGAAGGTGAGTGAAAGGCCGTCCAAAAGTTCAAAAGACCCGCTCATCCACTGTGGGGTGGAAACGGGCCGGTTGAGGGCTGTGAAGATAGTTTTAACCGCCTGTTGCAACACCAAACTGACGCCAAACGAGGCGAGAAGTGTTTCCAACGGTCGCCCGTAAAGGAATCTAAAGATTCCTCGTTCAATCCCAATGCCGACCAGACCGGATACAAAAAAAGCCGCGGGGACGGCAATGAGGAGCGAGTATTCCAACGCCCCAGGAAACAACGTCTGTACGACATACGTGGTGTAAGCGCCGAGCATAATCAGCTCGCCGTGAGCCATATTGATGACGCCCATCACCCCAAAGGTGATGGAAAGACCGATAGCCGCCAACACCAGCACGGATCCAAGGCTTAGACCAAAGAATACCGTTTCGATGGTCTTGTACCGCGCCACCGTCTCTTCGATACTTTCTAGTGTCTCGCGTGCGGCCTCTTGAATCGCCTCACTTGCTACCGGATCGTTAGAAATACCCGTCAGCTTTTCGCGAACGCGGCCATCTAGATTGCTTGCCGACGCACGGATCGCCCTTAAGCGTATGGTTTCATCGTTTGCGTCCAAATCAAATACAACCAACGCAGTTTCGATCGCTGCAATCACGTTGGCGTCCGATTCGACAAGCAACCGCGCATCAAGAACCGCTCGCATGGAAGAGTCAGCTCCGTCGGCAATCGCTTCGGCTGCCGCAATCCGATCATCGGGGTCCTTATCGTCGAGGCGAATACCCGCGATCAGACCTCGCAGAAGACCTCGCAAACGATTGTTGACGCTAATTTTTTTCGCCCCTCGGCGCCCCACTTGACCGAGCCCTTCACCGGTGACGGCATCGCGAATGTTGAACCCGCCACCATCGAGCCCATTAGCAAAGACCACACGATCCGTTTTACGCTCTGTGTAGAGTTCCGCATCTAACAGCGCCGTCAACACCTCTAGCGTGCGCGGGTGCGTGTGTGCCGCAATCGCCCTTGCTGCTTCCGCCTTTTCCCCAAAAGAACGAGTCTTTAGGAGATCGACGGTGACTTGAAAGCTAGCGTCTAGAGCACTCTTCTCTTCCAAGCCGAAACACGGAACGAGCCCGGCCGCGACCACAACGACAAGGCACGATCGCACCCAACGCCCAAACTCAATCCGAGTTGAACTTCGCGCAGCGACCTTCATTGTTTGTACCGGCGACTCATGTAGACCCTTCTCGACGGGCGGTCAACGCCGCCCGTCGTAGTGCTAGTGCGGTTCGATCAGTTACCTATTCGTAATTCTGGCCCGAACACGTGCCTGTCTTCACGTTGTAGTTGCCGCAAGCGAGAGGCTTCATCCAATCCGCCGTGATGTCCCGCGAACCCTCCAAGTGGTCGGTCCAAGCATCACCGACTACCGTACCTGGAGTTTCCCAAACGATGTCAAACTGACCATCTGCTTGGATCTCACCGATCAGAACCGGCTTGGTAATGTGATGGTTCGGCATCATGGTTGCCATACCACCCGAAAGGTTTGGTACCGTAACGCCGATGATGGCGTCTTGAACCGCAGTCGCATCCGTCGTCCCCGCTTTGTTGACCGCCTCGACCCACATGTTGAACCCGATGTAGTGCGCTTCCATCGGATCATTGGTCACGCGATCGTCGTCATCAATGAACTCTAACCAGGCATCGATGAATTCGTCGTTGATTTCAGCATCAACGCTCATGAAATAGTTCCACGCGGCTAGATGACCAACCAGCGGACCGGTATCGAAACCCGAGAGTTCTTCCTCCCCGAGAGAAAACGCAACCACCGGAATATCCTCTGCCGAGACTCCCTGATTCCCTAGCTCTTTATAGAACGGCACATTCGCGTCGCCGTTCACGGTCGAAACCACGGCCGTCTTCTTCCCAGCAGAACCAAACTTCTTGATATCCGAGACAATCGTCTGCCAGTCCGAGTGCCCGAACGGCGTGTAGTTGATCATAATGTCCTCGTCAGCGACCCCATTAGCTTTGAGATACGCTTCGAGAATCTTATTCGTGGTTCGCGGGTAGACGTAGTCGGTGCCCGCCAATACCCACCGCTTAACCTCGATATCGTTCATGAGGTAGTCGACGGCTGGGATCGCTTGCTGGTTGGGTGCGGCGCCGGTGTAGAAAACGTTCTTGGACGACTCTTCCCCCTCATATTGCACGGGGTAAAAGAGCAGTCCGTTCAACTCCTCAAAAACCGGAAGTACGGATTTCCGAGAGACCGAGGTCCAACAACCGAACACCACATCGACCTGTTGTTTCTCCAGCAGTTCGCGAGCTTTTTCCGCAAATAATGGCCAGTCCGACGCTGGATCGACCACGACGGCTTCAAGCTGCTTGCCTAACAATCCACCGGCTTCATTCTGTCGATCAATCATCATCAAAACCGTGTCTTTGAGGGTGGTCTCGCTAATGGCCATAGTCCCCGACAAGGAATGCAACACACCAACTTTGATGGTGTCAGCCGACCAAATGAACGGACCGAGTAACAACGTGGCAACCAGCGCCACACTACGAGTTATAGATTTCATGATTTGGTTCCTCCCTTAAATCTGTATCTGAAAACCGACCGAGAAGCCATCCACGTCCGCGCCCGCCATCCCCGTAAGGTTCGCGTCGCCGTCCGTGAAATTCATGTTCACGCGAAGGTTATGAGCATTAATTATGTAATTGACCCCGATTTCCGTGAGATCGCTCTCCGATGCCCCATCGAAGTCGGGTTCATTGGATGTGCGTCGGATGTACGGCTGCAATTTCCCAACGCCTGCCTCGTTCGGGAACAGGTACGCCGCCGTAAAAAAGTACGAACTGCCATCGAACAAGCAGAAACAATCGGATGAACTCATGGCTGTCGCCGTCATATCGTTGTCGAACGACTTGTACTCGCCTTCAACCGTGACTACGCCACCCCCTGAAAGTACTTTTTCGAATAATCCATCCACGATGAATGCACTGAAATCACTGGGTTCAGCAGCCGTACCCGCACCATCGCTTTGAGATTGGAACGATATTCCGATCGTGAAAATGTCCCCGCCACCACCATAATAGGTGCTGCTGGTGTAGTACCCCGGATTTTTTTCCATGCTCAGGAAGTTGTATGCCAACCGTCCCGCAAATAGCAAACTATCTCGGTTACTCAGACCATCGAACAGACCTGCCGCGTATTGCAGTTTCCCCCGGGCTCCCCAAACCGTGACCCCATCGTCACGACCAAACAAACCGGCCGCACCCGTCTGGTCAGACGGCAACAGAGGCACCGTATACTGATTCCACGATAGTGCGTAATAGGGTCCGTTGAGTTCGATTCGGTCGGCAGGCGTCAACATACGTCCTACCCATATATTCAGCTCAGGGCTCATTTCAAACTGCAAAATCGCATCCAAAACGCCAATGTCGCCACCGTCACCGCAGCCCACGCACTCGGTATTGAACGTGAATTTGACTTTCTCACGCAAAGAACCGTTGACGTAAAGTCGCATGCTCTGCAGGTTGAAGCCTTTATTACCGTCTACCGACGTAAGTCCTGTTCGCAAACCGGCACCCACGCTAATACTATGGTTATCGTCAATCTCAATCGTGCCACCCGCGAACGATATCGACGCGATTGTGATTGCGATGAACTTGAAAATATTTTTACTTATCACTTCGTAGCACCTCATCATATAAAAAAAGTTGTTACACCCTATATACATGCAAATTTCGTGCCAAACTGAATTAGCAAATAAAATCAATGAGTTATCTATATGTGCGTGTAGGCAATTGGAATGAATTGCACGGCCATAATGCACCCGATGCACTCTTTTGGTGCATCGTGGTCGCACCGTTTTACGAGTTTCTCCTCGCGCTCTTACATGGCGTCTATCCACGAGCCAATTAGGGCGACGCCCACCTCGTCAACTCGATGCTTTGCGACAGGAGGCATAGCGTTGGTTCCAAGCGCACGCATGCGTTCCCACACAATGCTTGTCTCTTTACTGCCAGGATCTACAAGGCGGGGAGAAACAATGCCGAGATCTCCCTTTATGGGGGCGACATCGACAACACCCATGTCAGCCTCGTTGGTGTCAACGCGAAAATCGAGGGCTAACCCATTGTTCGCTGATGGGTGATGGCAGCTCGAACAGTTTACGTCCAGGTACTCTCTGGCATTGGGGGTTGAATTGAACGCCTCATATTCGGCCGCTCGTTTGATGCTGGCGCTAAAAAGATTGATGTGGTTGTACGTACGGAGTTGATTGTCTGTCAACGTCGGGTATGCGAAGTCACGGTTAAGCTGACGGGTCTTGGCACCCAGTGCAAAACCCGCCGCGCTGTTGTGGCACATTAAGCAGTCGGTGCTCGATAAGTAATCGTAGTCAACAGTCGTCATGCCTCCTGCGGCTTTGGTGATTAGCAAACTCTCGGTCTCTCGGCGTCCGACCAACACAGCGTCAGTTTGGCTTTCGTTCCAGCGGTAGGCGAACCCGGCCCAATCCCCAGTCCGCCGCACAAGGACACGAGTCTCCAACCGACGCAATGACGCGACATCCCCCTCGTCCATCTGCATCCCGAGGTGTTGAACCAATACGGAGCCGCTTGGATACGCCCAACGTTCTGTCGAACTGAAGTCAATGCCCAAACTGTTGGGAACAGCCAGCCAACGGCGCGCTCTAGCACCCGAAGAATATGCGGGAACATTTACGTCGTATTCGATAAAGCCTGAAGCGGGCGTTAAGGTCGAAAGATCCGAAAAAATATTCGTCATCGACAACTTCGTTGGGAACGAAGTGCTGTTTGAAGATTCTTCCAAACCGTGTATTTCGCCACTTCGAGACACTAGAAACAGTTCCGCATCGTTCCCCTCTCCGAAGGATGCGAGCTGGTTAGTCGTTCCGATAGCCGTATTGAAAAGCACGCTCGATCCGCCATATCCCAGACTCCAAACAGACCCTGAGACGAAGTCGCCGTATACGTATGTGCCGAAGAGTGAGGGCATTTGAGTGCCTCGATAAACGTATCCGCCGGTGATGGAAGCACCCTCGGCGCGGCCATATTCGTAGATTGGGGGGATAAAGCTCGAGTCAGGTAAGGTCGTTGAACATCCTGCGTATCGTTCCGTTCCCTCGAACGGGCACCAACCGTAATTTCCGCCGGCCTCGACGATGTCGATCTCTTCGAGGCGACTCTGCCCGACATCTCCAGCCCAAAGGTTCCCCGTCTGACGATCAAAGGAAAAACGCCAGGAGTTGCGCAACCCCATGGCAAATATTTCGTCACGTACATTTTCGTTATTACGGAAAGGGTTATCCAACGGGATGTCGTACGCATCGTCTGAATCCTGTGGGTGTACATCGATCCGCAAAATGGTTCCGAGCAGGGTCATGCCGTTCTGACCGTTTCCATCTGGATCACCACCGCTGCCACCATCGCCAAACGCAATGTACAAATAACCGTCCAAAGGGCCGAACGCGAGCATGCCGCCGTTGTGGTTCGAATAAGGTTGCGTGACCCATAGGAGTTGTTTTTCGGTGTCCAGCGCAATCCTGTCCGTTGCCACGTCCCAACGAAATCGCGAAATGACAGAACGCCGGGGATTCGGGGCGCTGTAATGCACATAGACATACCGGTTCGTGGAAAAATTGGGGTCAAAAGCGAATCCCAACAACCCCTGCTCGTCGTTTCCACCTCCAAACAAAACAACATCGGATAGATCGAGTACGGCATTCTTTATCGCAATCTCGGAATCGTTTTCAAATCCGTACACGCGGCCCTTTTGCTCAACCACGATCAGTCGATCTTCGCCGGGAACCGCCGCAAGATATACCGGGAGATCAAACGTCAGTCCGGAAAACACCCGGGAGACGGTAATACTGCCGATCTCCGTAGAATTCGTGGGGAGTGCAACACTCGCGAAATCGGAACGCCGGTCAATGCCGAAGATCGTTGCCGTGTCGACGATTCGTCCCACGGTATACGTTTCGATTTCAGACGAATCGTTCCGGACGGCGGTAGAACTTAGCGCACCAGCGACCAAAGTCGCGTCTCTGAAGCCATACAGGTACCGGAGAAGCAGTAATCCATCGGTCAGAGCATCTGTCTCCCCATCACCGTCAATATCCAGTTGCGCGACGTTGGTTTCCAGGTACGCAGAAATAGCATCTGCGCTCGCCCGTACGGCACTGCTCGAGACCGCGCCTTCACTCAGCGTCGTTCCAGAAAACCCGAACAGGTATCTTAAGACGAGCAATCCATCTGTTAGAGCTTCAGTCTCGCCATCACCGTCAATATCGAATGAAAAGACTCCTTCCGCCGACTGTACGTTCTGAGCCGCTGCGACGAATAAGATTCCTAGTACTGTCAGGGAAAGCCGGCTCACGATCTCAACATGTTCCTAGGCCCATCCACGAGTCAAAAACCTACAACAAACAGTACCAGTCTAGCCAATCAAAGCCCGGTGCTGTTGTCCCTGTTTTTCCTCACCAACATCTTTGTTCAGCGTCATTACGTCTTATCGTCTCCTGCCCACAAAAAACAGGCAAAAAAAGGGTGCCCATAGGCACCCTTTTCTAGTCGGTAGCGTTCGTAGGCGTTAAAACCCACGAACGCCAACGGTCATCGCGCTCTAGAACGCGTGCTTCGCTCTCACGAAGAACATCCGACCGCGTGGATCATGAATGGCAAGCTCGATCGAGGCTCCAAACGCACCCAACGGCGTGGGATATTGGTCAGTGATATTTCGTCCGCCGATCTCAAGCACCGTATTGCTACCACTACCCGTCAATCCATCTAACCGATGGGTGTAGGTAAGGTCGATGTAGGTCAGTGCATCGATGTCTGTCGCGGTCCAGGCGGCATCCACTTCCTTGTTCCAGCGCGCTCGCAGTAACAAGTTGGTGTTATCCCTGGACCAGTTCACGGTCGCGATCGCACGCTGCTCGGGCAGCGTCGGGATGACGTCAATACCAAGATTTTGTTTACCAACCGCATCGCCTGTCACACCACCGCCCAAGTCATAACTGAACTCGTCGATATGCGTGGCTTCGATCCCGACGCGTATGCTGCCGTATTCGTCGCTATGCCAGGTGTAATCGGCGTAAACGTCGATCGCCGTGTGTTCCATTACCTGCGCGTTCAAGTAGTACGCGTTCACCTGAACGATCGTGTAAGACGGCGCGCCGCCCCGAACGATGTTTGGGTTGGCACAACAATTGAGCCAAGCAACGGCATCGTCACGACTGACATTAGTCAGGTCGGCTTGCGGATACGCTTCCAAGAACTTGGAAAAATCCGCATCAACGACCCGCGGTCCTCTGAGCAAGGTGATTCGATCTTCGAAGAAGAAGTTGGAGTAGTCGACCCCAAAGTTGAGATCACAGTTGTCACAAAATTCGTCCAGTGCTACAGAAAAGCCGACGTTTGTGATTTCCGCTTGCTCCGGTTCGAGATCGGGATTGCCTTGGAACACGTTGGTTCGATACGTCGCTTCGCGGTCGTTAAACAACAGGTCGTTGGTCGACTGCAAGAACGAACTCTTGGGCGTAAACCGCTGGGCCATGCTCGGAGCAATAAACGCTGTCGAGAAAGAACCTCTGATCGCTAACCAGTCTAACGGCTGCCACCGAATGGCAATTTTTGGGTCGTACGAAGAACCGATCCCGGCGTAAGACGAATACCGTCCGGCAATTTGCATCTCAGCGTAGCCAAATTGGTCGTCATCAACCAACGGCAGAGCGATTTCTGCGAACGCCGATTGCACGGAGTCTGTCGCCCCGTAATCGAGCGAACACGCGTCATACCAGTTGTTGCACTGGTTCTCGTCGCTCCTGGCGTCCCAGATCAACCTGGTTTTTCGGTATTCGAGGCCAAATGCCCCATCAATCGAACCTGCCCAACCTTCGTGTAATTCCCCGGTAGCAAGCACGTCGTACGTGAGCAATTTGGTTTTGAGCAAGCGAATCGCGTTGATGTCGATCGAATCGGCAACAAACTGCGTATTCGGATAATCGCCCAAATTCGGATCTCTCCATGCGCCCGGATCCGTACAGACACGGTTCTCACAGTTAAGCGCGCTGGTTGAAAACGGGTTGTAGTACCGGTATGAGTCGGCAAGTTCCGTTATGCCCGGCTCAGGACCGATCATCCCCTGGAGACCCAGCAGCACCGCTCGATAACTCTGGTTCTTGCGGAACCGAAGGTCGACGTTCTGTTGCAAACTCGCGGTCCCGGTCAAATCCCACCCGTTATCAAAGTTGTAAAGGATCGAGTGATTCATGCGATAGGTGTTGATGTCGTAGGTCGCGTATCCGATGTTCGCACCCGACGCATCAAGGTTATTGGGTAACGTTCCCAATTTTCCGAACAAACGTAACGCGGCAATTGTCACGTCTTCGTTAAAGGGAATACCCGACGCAGAACTGAATGGCTGATCAGCCAGAATGACCGCACCGGCATCGTCTCGATCGGGAACACCGTCAGCGTTTGCGTCGGCAGCAAACAGCAATTCATTTCCACTCGCATCAACAGCGCCGTCCCCGTCGCGATCATAGAACGCCCGGTATGGGTTACCTGGATGGTCGCCCATGATCCCGCCAAGGATCAGGTTAATGTCTCGAATACGACCACCCGGGTTGGTGGGGGATCCCCGACTTTGCGATCGTTGCCGCGAATAAATGATGTCCGAGGTGTAAACCATTTGATCGTTGATCTGATACTCGTAATTCAAATACGTATTCAGAACCTTGTTGGGCGAGACGAAGTTAAAGAACTCGCCAAACTCAAACCGACATATGGCTCCAGAAAGGCGCCCGCTAATGTTGTTGCGCACGTTGCCGACTTGGTCGGAACCATTGCCACCGGGGCTCTCGGCCACGCCGCAGCCAGGGTCCGCCGTCTGCTGCACCCCCGTAATGGCACCCGCTGCATCGCGGACCGGCACGTTATAAGAACCTGGGTTACCGGTACCTGAACTCGATACGCTGCGTCCAAGGAGGTTGGCACGCTCTGTTTGGGCTAGTCCCGTCCTCTCGCGATGCTCCATCGCGAGGGTGAAATACCCTCGGTCCATGGTGTCGCCGATAATAAAGTTTACGACGTATTCATCATGATCGCGGTGGTGGTCGGTGTTAAAGAACGCGCCGATTTCAGCGCCCTGAAACGCCTTCTTGGGAATCACGTTGATAACCCCTGCGACCGCGTCCGAGCCATAGATGGCCGACGCCCCGTCTTTGAGAATATCAATACGCTCGATCGCGATCTGTGGAATAAGGTTGTTCAGGTTGCTATCGAGCACCCGTTTACCGTCCAACAGGGTGAGCGTCGCGCCCCCACCCAAACCACGGAAGTTCGCCCCCGTTCGGTTTCCTTCTGGGTTGGTTACCGAGTAGTGCGACGAAAACGCGTCCGAACCATAGTTGAAAGTCTGGTTATAAATGATCTCCCCAAGTGCCGGCGTGGCTTCAGCTTCAATTTCTGCTGCCTCCAGGACCTGCAAAGGTGATGCCGAGTCAAAGTTATCACGCTTGATCAAAGATCCCGTGACAATGATCTCTTCGATCATGTCGTCTGCATCATCATCTGCTTGTACCTGGTAAGACCATGCCAACGCACCTAATACAAACCAGGACATTCCTCTCAACAGAAGGCGTCCCGGTACTGCACTGTTTCGTGGTTTATTTGTGTGCATTACCTCTCCCAAAATTCTGACCTTGTTCCCGTTTAAGCATTAATCATAATGACTCATTAGTGTCAACTTGTATCTTGGTTGTAACGTATATAGGACCTGACCCCCCCCCCGCTTTAGCGGGAAAGCCATAAGAAACTCGGTGTCATTTCGATGGCTCCCGTAACAAATGGAAACCGCCCAACCTTCTCCTTACTATTGGCACTTAGAAGGGTTATATCGAACGCCAACGCCACAATCACGTTAGTTTGGCGCCTTAACGACGAGGCCCTGTGATCTTACGCTGAGCATGGCTCGGTTTACCGATCTTGATGTGAAGAACGAAGCCATTAAATTTGCACGAAGACGCAGCCGTGAACTGTTCGCCGGCGACGCGTCAAAGGGCTGCGTTATTGCATCAAATATTGCCTTCGCTGCGGTGGTGTTAGGCGCAGAGCACGTTGATATCAACGAAGACACGGATTGGTGGATCGTCGCGAGTGAAACCCATTGGATGTATCCACGCCCCCCGTCGTATAACGACTGCCTAGAACTCTTTGATCGAATCGTTCCGTTTCCAGAACAAGGGCCCACAAGCCACCGCCTAAAAATTTATGTGGCAGCGTATGCTGAACATGCCTACGTTCAACGAGAAGGTGTCGTCACAACGCTTGTAGGCCCACCAGTGACCCCTCCCAAACCCCACCAATCCATAAGTCCGCCATGGTGCACCAACGTGCTCGCCTTTCGAACAGACGGCATCAGCGACCCGTCATAGGTCGCCGAACTATCTATCGTTCCCGCGGGCCTCACTAACCCGTAGTGGTCGAGAATCCATTTCGTGGCCGTTAAGTTCCGCAATCGCCTCGTCCGCACCATCCTCCATCTCAACGAATCCAAAGCCACGGGACTTTCCCGTTTCCCGGTCCGTTATTACGCGTTCAGGGCTAACCGATCCGAACACGGCGAAAAGCTCGCGCAACTCCTCGTCTTTCGCACTCCAGAGAAGATTCCCCAGTTTGTTGTTTTTCACAATCCCCTCCCATAAACCGCCGAAAGATCACGCTCAACCGCGTCTTCAGTGGCGTGTCACTTGCGACCCATCGGGATTTACTTTAACGCTTGATCCAGATCGCATTCATCCCCGAAAGGGCAGCGTTTATGCATCTTGAAGCGTTCGATAACAATCGTCTCGAAGCAATAACTCCCATCGAGTCACACGTTAAATCGGAAGTGAACGACATCGCCGTCAGCAACCACGTATTCCTTGCCCTCAAGGCGCCACCGCCCTGCTTCCCGAGCCGCCAACTCGCCCCCGTGTTGTACAAAGTCCTCGTAGGCAATTACCTCCGCGCGAATAAAACCTTTCTCAAAGTCGGTGTGAATGACACCGGCAGCGGCAGGCGCCAATGTGCCCACCGGAATCGTCCAGGCACGCGCCTCTTCTGGACCCGCCGTAAAGTAACTTTGAAGACCCAGGAGTCGATAGCCAGCGCGAATGACACGATTAAGTCCCGGTTCATCGACGCCAAGATCGGAGATGAATTCCAGTTTTTCGCTGTCGTCAAGTTCCGCGATTTCCGACTCAATTTTGTTGCATACCGGAACTAACGCCGAACCATCCGAGTCTGCAAGAGACGCGACTTCTGTCAACAACGGGTTGTCGACAAATCCGTCTTCAGCAACGTTTGCGATATACATGACTGGTTTGGCGGTAATGAAATGACAATCTTCAATTGCCGTCCGGGAACGCTCATCGAGACCCAAATTTCGCACGCATATCCCATCATCAAGCGCCGCTATTACTTTATCGACGACCTCCATGGTCTTTCGCGCGTCTTTATCCCCGGCATTGGCCATTCGCCTCAGCCTATCGTGAACGCGACCAGCGGTATCGAGATCCGCCAAGGCTAATTCCGTATCGATGATTCCGATATCGTCTGCCGGCGATACGCGGCCAGAAACATGAACGACGTTTGCATCCTCGAAACAACGAACTACGTGGGCAATTGCTTGCGTTTCTCGAACGTGCGCCAGAAACTGATTACCGAGCCCCTCACCTTCGGAGGCACCTGCTACCAGGCCAGCGATATCAACAAATTCCATGACACTAGGAATTACTCGCTCCGGCCGAACGATCTCTGCAAGGCGATCCAACCTAGGGTCCGGAACCGGTACAACGCCCGTATTCGGCTCGATCGTACAGAAAGGGAAATTCTCCGCCTCAACTTTCGCGTTGGTGAGCGCATTAAATAACGTGGACTTGCCAACATTCGGCAACCCCACGATTCCGCAATTAAATCCCATTAAGCGTCGACCTGCCCTTCTTCGGGTGCGTGAAAACGAGTCATCGCTTTCTGCCAATGCCCTGACAGTGCAAATTCAACGACCTCGTCATCTAGCCAAGCACTCGCGCGCTCTTTATCGAGGTCGTCAGCCGACATCCTCGCCCGTGTGAGATACGGGGTCATCCTGTCCGGGTCACCTGGATGGCCTACACCAATTCGCAAACGTGCAAAATCAGACGTTCCAGCGAACGCCCCGATCGCACTCTTAATTCCGTTATGACCATTGTGCCCACCTCCCAACCTTATCTTGGACACCCCAACCGGAAAAGCAACGTCGTCGTAAACAATAAGAATCTCGGACGGCGCAATCTTGAAGAAACGAGCTGTTGCTCCAATAGATTCGCCCGAGGCATTCATGAACGTCGTCGGGAAAAGAACTCGCACCTCTTGGCCAAAGAGCTCAGCACGCCCACTTTCACCTAGGAAACGAGACTCTGCTCCTAATGCAATTTCAAAACGATCTGAAAAACATCGTAACCAGCGTTCGCCCGCATTGTGGCGGGTCGAGGCATATTCACGCCCCGGATTACCAAGTCCTACGATCAGCCGTAGGTCCGCCACTCCGGCCTCCCTACCGACGCCCGAAATTAATCTGAGTCAGCTTCGTCCGTTGCAGAATCGTCCCCACCAACTCCACTCTCAACTGAGTCACTCGTTGTAGAGCCCTCTTCGTCATCCCCTTCCTCGTCGCCGTCAATTTCAAGTCGAGGAGCTAAGACACTTGCAACTTGCACGTCTCGGTCTTCCTCGACGGAAGCCAAAGCAACGATAACTACGTCTTTCGGTACAGTAAGGTCCGATAATCGGACGGAATCACCAATTTCGAGCTCGGCCATATCAACTTCAACGAATTCCGGTAAATTCGCAGGCAAACAGCTAATCTCTATCTCGGTAAGATTATGCGAAATGCTTCCCCCGCCAACTTTCACTCCGCTGCATTCTTCCTCATTTAAGAATCGCAATGGGATTGCCACATTGATTTCCCTGTCTGCCTGGACTCGAAGAAAATCAACATGAGTAACCTTCTCGGAGGCGGGATTACGCTGTAGGTCCCGTACGACCACTTGTTGAGACTTTTTGCCAACGTAGACTTCCAGTACCTGTGAAAAGAACGAGTCGTCTTGCATTGCCTTGAAGAGATCTTTGTGGTCCATAACTAGGGGAATGGGGTCATCGCTACCTCCGTAGAGGATACCCGGCACCTTGTCGTCCTTCTTACGCAGGCGACGGCTCGCGGCCTTGCCCATCTGTTCGCGCCGTTCGGCCTTAATCACAATCGAATCAGCCATATCGGCTCTCCATTAACTAGATTTTGTAACGGATCGAGACCGATCCTTCGATACACATGCCATAGCCTAACCGCCTAAGACGGTCGTTAACGAAACATCGCGCTGACCGACTCTTCGTTACTTACCCGCCGAATCGCCTCTGCCAGGACCCGGTCGAGACTGAGCTGGCGAATCTTGCCACATCTCGCCGCCTCCTCAAACAAAGGGATGGTATCTGTCACGACCATTTCGTCGATGTCCGAGGCCTTGATACTATTCACAGCGTCCCCAGACAACACGGCATGGGTAATGTAAGCAACAACACCACGCGCTCCTTGAGATTTCAGAGCGCGAGCCGCGTTGCATAAGGTACCTGCTGTATCGACCATATCGTCGACTAGGATGGCCGTACGACCGTCGACATCACCAATAATATTCATTACTTCCGATTCGTTCGCCCGATCCCGACGCTTGTCGATAATGGCGAGATCAACATCGTTAATTTGTTTCGCTAGCGCACGAGCTCGCACCACGCCCCCCACGTCAGGACTTACCACGACCGGGTTCTCATAGTTCTGCTGTACAGCATGGTCCACGAGAACAGGGGACCCGTATACATTGTCGACGGGCACATTAAAAAACCCTTGGATCTGATCCGCATGCAAATCAACGGTCATAATGCGATCGATGCCCACTCCCGTGAGTGCGTCTGCGACAACTTTCGCGCTAATCGGCACGCGTGCCGATCGCACCCGTCGGTCTTGACGCGCGTATCCAAAGTAGGGAATCACCGCTGTAATTCGCTGTGCTGACGCCCGACGAATCGCGTCAGCCATGATTAACAATTCCATAATGTTGTCGTTCGTTGGCGCACAGGTCGATTGCACTATGAAGACGTCCTTGCCACGGACGTTCTCCCGAATCTCAACATTAACTTCGCCGTCACTGAAACGATCCACCAGCGCCGTACCTTGTTCAATCCGTAATTCACGAACAATACGACGCGAAAGCTCGCACACCGAGCTCCCGCTGAAAATCATGAGGTCACTCAACATTACCCCCGTTTCCCTGAATGCACTGTTTGGCTGGGGTGGCAGGATTCGAACCTGCGAATGCCGGGATCAAAACCCGGTGCCTTACCACTTGGCGACACCCCATCACTGACCCGTCGGGGCTCGCGACGCCGGGTATTCTGAATTCGTCGCCCGTGGCGTGTCAACGCGATCGTGTCAACGCGATCGAATTATTACAAAGAAAAGCGACAAAGCAGTCCCGACTGCCGGAAACTAACCCGTTCTTTTACTGCGCTAGCACCAATGTCCAACGCTTAACCAGTATCGTAATCTGAGTCGCTCCTTCCGAACAAATAATCCGATGGGGCAGTCGCTGTCCTTCGACAACCCTAAAATCGCTGTATGCCAAATTGAAGCCTAGTTGGTTGAAAGCGATAAGGTCTCCAGATTCGTCTCGTTCGAAACCTTGTGCCGGTGGATGGATTGTAGGTCTGCCGAGTACCCAAACACTGAAGGCATCAATAGGCGCAGAAATACCCAGATGTCGCTGTAATATTTCACCCGGAACGACATCTTCAAAGTGATCTCCGCCGGCAGTTCGTAGCGTCATCGATGAGGTGTCGCCCGAGAGTCTTGTCTTGCCTTGACCTAACGGTCCCCATAGAACCATATCGAAGTTATTTTCGGACTGTACCCATCTAATACTTGCGCTTGTCGCTCGGTCCTCTCCCCGAATTCCTATTCGACCTTCAAGTATAAAATCCGCGGTGCCAGCCAGATCAGACCGTGGCAACGAGCTACAAGATACAACGAAAAAAGGGAAAAAAAGCTTAATTAATAATAGCTTAGGTATATTCATGCCAATCTCCTGATGAGGGTTCTGATAACATGGTTGAACTCGGGAGATTGGCCCTGACCATACCAGACCACCATGGCACTTCTTGCTATCGGCATTAGTTTCCGCACGGCCGACGTGTCAGTTAGGGAGAAGTTCGCATTCCCCGAGACCGACATCGCGCCTGTCCTAAAGGAACTTACGAACTCAGTCCAAGGTCTGACGGAATCCATCATACTTTCCACCTGTAACCGCACAGAAATTTACTGTTCGATTGAAAAGACTGCGCGTGAAAACTTAGTCCACTGGCTTCTTCGAAATCGACAGGGTCAACTGGATGACTTTAACGCCGTAAACTATACCTACTGGGATCTTGAAGCTGCACGCCACATGATGCGTGTGACGTCCGGTCTCGATTCCCAAGTTCTCGGCGAACCGCAAATCACGGGCCAAGTTAAGGATGCCTATGACTCATCTCGGCGGGCAGAAACCTTGGGTCCCGAACTAAACCTATTAGCACGTCACACTTTCCATGCGGCCAAACAAGTTCGTTCTCGCACCCATATCGGTCGAAACCCCGTATCGGTAGCGTCCGCTGCTGTGACTACGGCCCACCAAATCTTTTCCGACCTAGCCACAACAAGCGCGCTCCTTGTAGGCGCAGGCGAGACAATCGAATTGGTAGCCCGCCATCTGAGGAGAGCGGGCGTACGTCGAATCGCCATCGCAAACCGTAGCCTGAAAAATGCGAATTCCTTGGCAGCAAAAGTAGCTGACCATTCGATGCATCTGTCAGAAATTGGAGATGTACTGCACGAATACGATGTCGTCATCAGTTCGACTGGGAGCCCCGAACCCGTAATCGCCAAGAAAACTGTCCAACAAGCACGGCGACACCGTCGATATCGACCTCTTTTTATGGTTGACATTGCCGTACCTCGCGACATCGACCCAGAAGTTGCGACACTGAAAGACGTCTACCTTTACACTATCGACGACCTCACTGCGGTTATTGAAGCAAATGTCGAGGGCCGCAAGGAATCTGCGGAACAGGCGGAAGAAATTATTGTCGAAGCTGTTGAGAAATACGCACGTGAACAAGGCGCACGTACCGGCCGAGAACTGATAGAACTTTTTCGCGGTTCCGCTAACAGTGTTCGAGATGCAGAGCTTAAAAAAGCTATTGAACGGCTTGATTCGGGTTCTGATCCTGGTGAATTAATATCGAGACTTGCTCATGATCTGACGAACAAGCTAATTCATTCGCCAACGCTGACGATACGAAATGCGGCGTCAGATGATCGGAAAGAAATTCTCGACTATATCCGCAAAAGCCTGGAGCTCGACTGAATCATCATGGCACTAACGGAAACTGTCATCGCGAAACTCCAGGGCCTTGCAGATCGGCAAGAAGAATTAACACGTCTACTTTCAGATCCAGCGGTCACCGGCAATCGAAACCAATTCGTCGAGTTCAGTCGCGAGTACTCGGAACTAGAACCTTTAATCACTCATTATCAGCGGTACAAGAAATTAATCTCACATCTTGAAGACGCATCAGCATTAACCTTCGACGACGACCGGGAAATACAAGCCCTAGCCGCAGACGATATAGCCGTGCTACGCGTCGAAATCGATGACGTTGGTCGAGCCATAGAAACGCTTTTGCTTCCCGAAGACCCCAGTGACGGTTCCAACGTCTTTCTAGAGATTCGTGCAGGGTCCGGAGGCGATGAAGCTGCCCTATTTTCTGGGGATCTTTTTCGCATGTACCTGCGTTGGGCTGAATCGAAGGGCTGGCAGATCGAGATCCTAAACGAAAGGCCGGGCGAACACGGCGGTTTCAAGGAGGTTATTTCTCGTATTCAGGGAAATCGAGTTTATAGCCGTATGAAATTTGAATCGGGGGCACATCGAGTACAAAGGGTACCGGAAACCGAATCGCAAGGACGGGTACACACGTCAGCTTGTACCGTGGCGGTTATTCCGGAAGTTGACGAAATAGAAGAAGTGACGATCGACAAAAGCGAGCTGCGCGTGGATACCTATCGATCGTCCGGGGCTGGAGGTCAACACGTCAACAAGACGGAGTCAGCTGTCCGTCTAACGCATATTCCCACCGGACTCGTTGTTGAGTGCCAAGACGAGCGATCGCAGCATAAGAATCGCGCTAAAGCGATGACCTTACTGCACTCGAAACTACTTGATGCCGCCAGGAAGGAAGAACAATTGGCACAGTCGGAGCAACGAAGGTCCCTAGTCGGATCTGGGGATCGATCTGAACGTATCCGCACGTACAATTTTCCTCAAGGCCGTTTAACCGATCATCGGATCAACCTCACTCTCTACAAGCTCGACGAAGTCATGGAGGGGCATTTGGACCAGATCGTCGAACCTCTCACCCACGAATACCAGGCTGATGAATTGAGAAAGCTGAGCGAACGTGAGACAGGTTAAAA
Source organism: Gammaproteobacteria bacterium UBA1119 (assembly GCA_002313255.1). Taxonomy (GTDB): domain Bacteria; phylum Pseudomonadota; class Gammaproteobacteria; order Pseudomonadales; family Azotimanducaceae; genus UBA11889. The sequence continues at coordinate 22,068 of DCBA01000121.1, forward strand.
CCATTAAGGATTGTCTTTTTGTTGCACGCAGGGTCTTACCAAATCCCGAGGCAGAGGTGCTAACCGCTTCGGCTCTGGGCGTGGATAGATCAACCTTGTATGCATTTCCTGAATATTTCGTATCCGACAAAGCCGCCCAACGCCATAAAGATTGGCTCGCGCGAAGAGTAAATGGAGAGCCTCTCGCTTACATAAGCGGGGAAAAGGAATTTTGGGGACTAAATCTCGTCATATATCCGGAGGTGCTCGTCCCGCGTCCAGAGACTGAGACAGTCATCGAATGTGCTCTACCATTGATTGCTAGTGACAGTACGGTACTTGACCTGGGAACGGGGTCTGGTGCGATCGCATTGGCTCTGGCAAACGAAACCAACGCCAACATAACTGCAGTAGATATCCGGACCGAATGCGTCGATTTATGCAGGCTCAACGCAGACCGGCTGGGACTTCATGTGACGGTTAGCTTATCGGATTGGTTCAGCAACATTTCACGTAGTTTCGACTTGATTGTTTCTAACCCTCCCTACGTCGCAGTAAACGACCCACACCTAAAAAACGATGGACTGGCATTCGAACCGGACGTTGCCCTTTGCGGCGGAAACGATGGGTTAGAAGCAATTCGAACCATCATTACAGAGGCGCCATCGTACCTTCAATCTGGTGGCAATCTACTAGTCGAGCATGGCCACGACCAATCCCGACAAGTTACATCATTATTTGAGGAGTCAGGTTTCACGGAAATTCGCAACACCCCCGACATCGCAGGAACGTTGCGCGTTTGCAGCGGCACTATGCCATGAACGACGAACAGTTACTCCGCTACAGTCGACAAATCATGTTGCCCGAGCTGGATATAGAAGGTCAGGAAAAACTAGGTCAGGCAAGTGTCCTGATTATTGGCCTCGGGGGCCTTGGATCACCTGCCGCGATTTATCTAGCCGCTTCGGGCATCGGTGAAGTCACGTTAGTTGACGACGATGTCGTTGATCTTAGCAATCTACAACGTCAGATCGCGCACCGTGAGTCAACGATCGGCGAACCAAAAGTTGCATCAGCCGGAAAAGCAATCGAACAAATCTCCAGCGAGACACGAATCAACATGATCCAGAATCGACTACGGGGCAACGATCTATTGGAAGCGGTTAGTCATGCTGACGTGGTTGTTGATGCAACCGATAACTTTGAAAGCCGTTATGAAATAAATGACGCATGCTTATCTGCGCGAACCCCGTTTGTTTCTGGCGCCGCCATTCGTATGGAAGGCCAGGTCGCCGTGTTCGACCCGCGCGAAAGCGAATCGCCTTGTTACCGGTGTCTGTATAGTCAAGGCGACAACGAAGACTTGAACTGTGCCGACAATGGCGTCTTAGCGCCAGTGGTTGGGATCATAGGAACAATCCAGGCGATGGAGGCTATCAAGATAATATCCGGTATAGGCGAAACACTCTGCGGTCACGTACTTTACATGGACGCCAAGCGTATGGAGTGGCGTCGGCTCAAGCTATTAAAGAATCCCCAATGCCTTTCCTGTGGATCAACGAGGTGAATTGGAAACGGCTACTCAACCTACCGATTAGATCTTCAGCCACCACCGACAAATCGGAAGGCCCGCCACAATCTTTGACTTGCGACATCTTCAAATCCACATGTCCACATGGGTTGATCCGATCAAACGGTTCAAGGTCCATTGCAACATTGAGGCTAAGCCCATGAAAGCTACACCCCCTTCGTACTCGCAAACCCAAAGAACCTATCTTGTTACCTCTAACGTATACCCCAGGCGCATCTCTTTCTCTTGTGGCTCCAATCGAGTAACCAGCGAGGACGTCAATAATGCTTTCTTCGATGCCGCCAACCAACACCCGAACATTCAGATCCATTCGACGCAAGTCGAACATTAAATATACGACGAGCTGCCCGGGCCCGTGATAGGTCACCTGTCCTCCTCGATCCGAGAGAACCACGGGAATATCACCCGGATCAATGATATTTTCCGATCGGCCCGACTGTCCTTGAGTAAAGACGGGTTTATGTTGGGTGACCCATATTTCGTCTAAAGTATTCTTTTTACGCGAGTCGGTGAGACCGCGCATCGCTTCCCACACCGGAACGTAATCGGTTAGGCCAAGACTCCGAACGATAAGGCGCACTTGGTATTACTCGATGATACTGGCAAAGAGAAGATAAACGCTGTCGAACATACGAGAAAAAATGCCGGCCTCGTCAATACTCTTCTTCGAGACAAGGGGTGTCTTCAAAAGATCTTTACCATCCAACATGACACGAAGAGAGCCTATCTCTGCGCCTTCTTTTAACGGCGCTTCAATTTGCGCTGGTAAGTCAATTTCCACCTCCAAATCGTCATAGTGTCCCCTCGCGAACGTCACATATATCGGCTCTGAAACGCCAACCGGAACATAGTCACTCGTGCCAAAATACATCCTCGCTTCCGTTACTAATTCGTCCGGATTAAAGAGTCCACGTGTTTCAAAGTAACGAAAGCCATATTGAAGTAGCTTTTGGGTCTCTCGCATGCGTACCTCATCGCTGGTCGCACCCATCACGACACTTACCAAACGCATTTCGTTACGTTCAGCTGAGGCTACCAAGCAATAGCCTGCCGCCAACGTATAACCGGTTTTGACACCATCGACAGTCCTGTCTCGCCGCAACAAGCGATTGCGATTCGGTTGCCGAATTTCGCCGAATGTAAATTCACGCTCAGCATAGATCGCGTAATGCTCCGGAAACCGTCGAATTAATTCTCGCGTCAACACCGCCATGTCCCGAGCACTCGAGGAATGTCCATCCTCATGCAGTCCCGTACTGTTTAAGAAGTTCGTACTGTTCATCCCGATTGTCATCGCATACTGATTCATCACATCGGAAAACGCATCCTCATCACCGGCTAGGTACTCAGCAATGGCCACGCTGGCATCGTTTCCCGACTGTACGATGACGCCCCTTAGTAAGTCTGAAAGCGCCACCGTTGTGCCTTCTTGAATGAACATTTTGGAACCCGGTGTCCGCCATGCTTTAACACTGATAGGCACCGCATCATTGAGGCTAATGCGTCCTATCTCGAGTTCAGCTGCAACAACGTACCCGGTCATGATCTTCGTAAGGCTTGCCGGCGGAAGAGACTCGTCAGCGTTCGATTCAACAAGGACCCTACCGGTCTCAGCATCAATCAGGATGTATCCATTCGCGGATAATTCCGGTGCTTTCGGAAAAATAATATTTCCGTGGACCGAGTATGAGGTGACTATAAGGAGGGCGATTAGTCCCGATATTCGAATAATCCGACGGTACGTTTTCCGCGTCCTCCACATTTTTTATTCCTCAATAACTTCGGGCATGGGGATATCATGGATGACCGCCAGAGCCAGTAACCTCTCTGCCTGAACGCGGCTCACCAGAGGTCCAGCTCGAACTCGATATCTGCCTTCGTCAGCTATTCGTACTACCGATGGTGTAGCGCTCGAAATACGACTAAAAACCTGTGTGACTGCATCAGCAACGTCAAAATCGTTGAGTATGGGGGTTTGAACGAAATACCTTGCCATGATCGACGATGCAGAGGGTTTTGACGGCGTTTGCTCTTCTGACTCGATGACTTCTATCCTAACCCTGGCGGTGCCAACCTTCTCAAAATCCAATTTCACCGCAGCAGCATATGAAAGATCTATCTCCCGATCTGCATGGAAGGGACCCCGATCATTGACGCGAACTATTGTGTTTCGCCCATTGTCTAGATTGGTGACTCGGACATAAGAAGGAATGGGTAGGCGACGATGGGCTGCTGTCAAAGCGTACATGTCATAGCGTTCACCATTCGCCGTTTGCCGACCATGAAACTTGGTGCCGTACCAAGAAGCATAGCCCTCGTTAACGTATCCGGCGGCATCCGATAACACAGTATACGTTTCACCAAGGACCGAATACGGGGTAGTGTTACCGGCTGACAGGCGTTCCTCATAACGAACGATCGGATCGGGAAGGTTTTCAAGCCATTCCGGGGGATCCGCGGGTTCAAAATCAATCATCCCTTTCGATGTCAAAGAACTTTGACAGCCAACAATCAAGGCGACGGCCAGAATTCCAAAAAAACCGGACCAATAATTACTCTTCATAAGCGATCCGGCTTCCTAACATCGTCCCAACCACTTCGGACGGCTGTAGAAAGTTGCACGACCGCCAAAGCATACATGTGACTATGGTTGTAGCGGGTGACCACGTAGAAGTCGTGCAGTCCTAACCAATATTCCCAACCACCACGACCTTCTAGTCTAAAAAGCGCCCCAAGCGTCTGGTCCGGTAACGAAACGTGTTCCACGCCCGCTTTTCGCAGTTCTGCTATCGATCGTTTCGGCTTCAAGCCTTGATTCGCAAATTGGTCAGCACGCTCATCAGTAATTGTAACGGGCACTACGATTGGACCCTCGCCGTCCCAACCATGGCGGGAGAAATAGTTGGCTACACTCCCAATGGCATCAGTTTGACTACTCCAAATGTCCCTCGCCCCGTCACCATCAAAATCAATCGCATAGGCGCGAAAGCTCGACGGAATAAACTGGCCGTAACCCATGGCTCCAGCATACGAGCCAATCAGCTCGAGCGGATCCTTATTTTCCTCTCGGGCCAATAACAATAGCTCTCGAAGCTCGCTCCGAAAAAAACGTGCTCGGGGGGGGTAGTCAAACGCCAGGGTCGATAATGCATCCATCACCCGAAAACTTCCCTTATTCCGGCCGTAATTCGTCTCCACCCCTATAACGGCGACGATAATTTCTATTGGAATCCCAAATTTTGATCCGGCCCGATTCAATGCAGCTTCATTTTCTTCCCAGAATTCGACTCCTGCCGCAATCCTCGGCGCGGTCACGAAAATTTCTCGGTACTCGTGCCACGGCTTAGCTTTCTCAGCGGGTCTCGAAATTAGGTCGATGATGCGCTGTTTCTTTTCTACTTGTTCAAAGATGTTAAGGAGCTGTTGCGGGTCGAATCCGTCTTTCTTAGCTACTTCGTTAACGAACCCCTTCACTGAATCCCGGTTCTCGTAATCCGCAAAGATCGATAATGTAACGATACTGAGCAAAACCGAACGCAGAATGAATGTGGACGCCTTTATGCACATCGTTCTATCTCCAGCCACGGTGGGTATGAATCGACATCACTATTCCGAAACCAACCAAGAGCGCAATCGCAGAAGTTCCGCCGAAACTGACTAATGGTAAAGGAGCGCCAGTCACGGGGAGCAAACCCGATACCACGGCGATATTAAGGACCACGTGTACAAAAAAAGTTAGTGTCAGACCACCCGCGGCCAATCGCCCAAATGTATCGCCCGCTTGCACTGCAATGTACATCCCCCTAGCCAACACGAGAACATAAAGAATAATCAACGTCATGACCCCCATAAAACCGAGTTCTTCTCCAATTACCGCCATAATAAAGTCGGTGTGACTCTCTGGAAGAAATTTTAGCTGACTCTGAGTTCCTTCAAAAAGTCCTTTTCCGAGAAGCCCTCCCGATCCCAACGCCGTGGTCGATTGAATGATGCTCCAACCTGCTCCGAGCGGATCACTCTCCGGATCAAACAATGTAAAAACACGTTTTTTTTGGAATTCATTCATAAAGAAATACCAATATGCTGGTATGAGTGGAACGACCGACAGCGTGCCCACAAGAACCAAACGCCAACGCACTCCAGACAACAGGACTACCAACGAGCCACTACTAACAACGAGAATCGCCGTGCCCAGGTCCGGTTGCAGTATGACCAAGATTCCGGGAACAACTGCTACGAGGAGAGCAATACCAACCTCAATTGTTCTCGGTGGCAGAGCGCGGTCGTGCAAGAACCAGGCTACCGTCAGAGGCACCGTTACCTTCATCAATTCGGACGGTTGGAAGCGCGGTAGTAGAGGCAAATCGAGCCAACGTTGAGAACCATTCACTGTCGTGCCGAACAGGAAAACGGCAACTAAGGAAATAAGTCCTATCGTATAAAGCACCGGTGCAAAACGAAGGTACACGCGCGGATGCAACCACGCCGCCAACGTCATTGCGACAAATCCTAAGAACAGGTTGACCGATTGATTTTCAAGTATTGATAGATCCTGATGAACGGCACTGTACAGAACCGCCAGACCAATCCCCACAATACAGAGGAGCGGTACCAGCAACATCGGATCTAGATGAAAGTTATTACTGCGGGGCTCTTCGCGTCGTAACCTTAAACTATTGGTCAAGTATCGAGTGTATTCTTTCAACGATTACTCGCAATCTTAGGCAGCAAATACGCGTCGAGAATTTTGCGGGCAATCGGCGCAGCGACTGAACTCCCACCTCCTCCATTTTCGACCAATACTGCGATAGCGATGACCGGTTCATCACTTGGAGCAAAGGCAATAAACCACGCGTGTTTTCGCTGGTATTCGTCAAGCTCCGCTTCGTCGTACTGCGCATCTTGATTAATTCCCACGACCTGCGCGGTCCCGGATTTACCTGCCATTCGGTAGGCTATATCCCGCCCTATATAGCTCCACGCCGTCCCATTACCCCCTATCCCGCGATCACCCCGATGAACAACTTCTTCCATTGCACCGATCATTAGTTCCCAGTCCTTCTGGGACGGTCCCGAAATCGGAGGTGGTGGCGATTGCGTTGAATTTAGCGAGGGATCGTCACGAGAGAACAACATTCTTGGATGCTTCCATTGTCCACGCGTGGCGAAAACAGACGCGACGGTGGCTAGTTGTAGCGGCGTAACAAGCAAATACCCTTGACCTATCCCCATATTTACGGTGTCGCCCGTGTACCAATCTTCTCCTCGAACTCCGTATTTCCATTCGCGATTCGGAAGAATTCCATCAACCGCTTCATAAACGTCTAACGCGGTATCACTTCCTAGACCAAATTGACTGGCAAACCCGCTCAGCGCGTCAATCTTAAGACGAGTAGCGAGGTCGTAAAAATACACGTTCGACGATCGATAGATAGCACGCCGTAGATCAACAATTCCCTGGCCTCCCGCATCTTCAGGGGTCCAGCTCCAATCTCGAAAAATACGTTGCTGACCGGGCAACTTGAACCAACCCTGATCGACGATGGTTTCGTCCCAGGACGTAACACCTTTGCTGACGGCGGCCAATCCGACGATCGGCTTGAATGTCGATCCCGGCGCGTACTGTCCTTGAACTGCTCTATTGAATAATGGCAAGTTTCTTGAATTGTTTAGTGATCGATACTCTTGAACTGTCATGCCGGAAACGAAAAGATTGGGGTTGTAACTTGGTCGACTGACCATTGCTAAAATGCCACCCGAACCTGGCTCAATTGCGACGACTGCGCCTCTACGATCACCTAACGCGTTGTATGCGAGAATCTGCAACCGGCTATCCAAATGCAGCTTTAGGTCGCCTCCCTTCACGGGCGGACTCAATTCAAGTTGTCTTATGACGCGACCGCGAACATCGACTTCTACCCGCCGATGCCCAACGTCACCATGCAGCACGGGTTCGTAGAATGCTTCTATTCCCCGTCGCCCAACATACCTTGTGGCTGCGTACTGGCTACGGTCAAGGCGATTTAGGTCATCAACGGTAATCCGCCGAACTGAGCCTACGGCATGGGAGACGACTTCACCGAGTGGGTAGTAACGCGCCGCGATACTCGAGACCCGGACTCCCGGAAGAAGATGGCCGTTGACCCTTATAACAGCAGCTTCCTCCTCGCGAAGTTTCAACTTAAGCGGTACGGACTGATACGGCCGTCGCTTTCTCGCGAGACGTCGACGAAACTCCTCGATTTCGCTTTCTTTAATTTCAATGAGGCCGCGAATCGCGCTTATCGTCTCCTCAACGCCAGTCGTGCGCTCTTCTACAACTTCCAGTGATGAAACCGAACGGTTCTCCGCCAATAAAACGCCGTGCCGGTCAAATATCAATCCGCGTCCAGCTGCCACCGGCTGAACTTCGATACGATTATGTTCGGACCTAGTCTCGTAGAACTCATATTCGAGTACCTGAAGTTGAAATAGGCGACCAACTAAGATCGTAGAAATTCCGACGGCAATGCCGAACAATGTCCAGGCGCGCAAGAGGAAGGTCCGCGCCTCGGCTCGCGTATTTTTTAACTGGCTGCCGGGTATGACTTTCACATTCGTATTGAACTTTAACTTACAGAAGTTTCTTGAGGTGGGTTAAGCTCCTCCACGACTTCAGACTTCCTGATCATCGATTCTTTCCCATAGCCGCTCGAGTTCGTAAAATGTGCGAGCTTCTGGCCTCATCACGTGCACCACTACTTCCCCAAGATCAATAAGGATCCAGTCGCCGTGCGACAAGCCCTCTAAACCGAGAATGTTGACCCCCTCGCTTTTTGCCGAATGTACGATCTGATCAACAAGCGAACGCATGTGCCGTAAGGAACTTCCACTCGCGATCACCATAAAATCTGTAACGTCAGTGAGAGCCGTGACATTAATGACTGTTACTTGTTTGGCTTTTAGGTCATCGAGCGCACCTACGACCAAATCACGCAGCCCTTCCGCAGAAACCATCAAAGTATTCAAGTTAGATATAACCCCCGTTGGCGCACATACTCCCAGACGCCCTGTGGTAATAATTCATCGGGAGCGCAACCTTGAGCAATATCGAGACGCAGCGTCGTAGCAGAAATCGCCATCATCGCCTGGTTACCGAAATAAACGGAGCCGCTCGACCGTTCGAGCACGTCATATTCATCTGCTTTTTTGAATCCTCTTGGCAACCGCTTCGATGCATTCCCGCCTCGCGCAAATACAAGAAAACTACATCGGTTGACAAATTCATCGAATCGATGCCACGTGTGAACTAAATCGAAGGCGTCGGCGCCAAGAACCCAAATCACCGGATCATCGTGTGACGCGTTCAAAGAAACGAGCGTTTCAATGGCGTATGAGGGGCCTTTCCTACGGAGTTCGACATCGCACGGGATTAACCTCTCTACGTTTGCACACGCAGCTCTAAGCATGCACCAGCGATCTTCGACGCTCGCAACTGGAGCCTTTCGGTGTGCTGGCCGAGCCGACAACACCATCAAGATCGATGTATCGAGAATATCCGCAGCAACGCTGGCAGCATGCAGATGTCCAATGTGCACCGGATCAAAAGTTCCGCCGAATACAACGGTCAAAGATCGTCTCTTTGTCTCGGGCCCATGAGTAGGTCTATCGGCATAGGCGAAAACTCCAATGTAACTTGATCCTGGAATCCAACTTAAATCGAAACGCCTACAAATTTCACGTTATCGCGCCGATCCTTGCAGCTTTGCAACGAGCCGTTTGATTTCAGAGAGTCGTTCGCGAGGCATCTGCATCTGAAGTAGGCTCTGCTTAGTTTCTGGGTCCACCGGCAATAGTTCGGACAGTCTCCAACTGACGGAACGGGCATCGGTAAAATCAATTTCTAACCCAAGACGCTGGATGATAGGGTCTTCCGCAAGGCGCCTCAGTATTTCGACTAATGGTTCGAATTGTTCCCCAATGCTTGCCGCGTGTTCTTCAGGGAGAAATTCCACCTCCCCCATCAACAGTCGGTCGTCTTTTTCCCAGGTACTGCAAACTCTAAATTTAGCCCCACCTTCACTTATGATCCCCAGCCGCCCATTTGGAAGGGCATTGAAATCAACGATTGAAGCGTAAGTGCCAATATCAAAGACTGAAGGAGTCTCCTCATCTTTATCGACGCGAACCTCGTTTCCGTGTCTTATGAGCACGACTCCAAAACCGGTGTTCGACTTGGTGCATGCACTTATCATATCGACGTATCGTGGTTCAAAAATCTGCAAAGGAAGTCGCCCTCCGCAAAAAAGGACGTTTCCGAGCGGGAAAAGGGGCAAATCAGTTCGACCTTGCATCCTTGCGACCATATCATTTCCTACGATCAGCAGTTCGGTCTAGTTTCGAGGGATTACCGGCATGGACTACTTTCAGATCGTCGTTCTCGCTCTCATCCAAGGTGTTACGGAGTTCCTGCCAGTCTCTAGTTCCGCACACTTAATTCTTCCAGCACATCTCTTAGGTTGGCCTGACCAAGGATTGTCTTTTGATATCGCAGTGCACGCCGGGACCCTTTTCGCCGTCCTCGTTTATTTTCGAGACGACCTAAAGCAGTTTGTGGACGCAGGTGCTGAATATTGGACAGATCGTAGGTTCAACGAACACGCTACCTTACTTGGCAAGCTAATACTTGCTACGGCTCCTATTGTGATCGCCGGATATTTTCTTAAACCAACCATTGAGCATGAGTTCCGATCGCTTACCGTAATCGCGCTGGCCACCATCGGGTTCGGCTTGCTTCTTGGCATCGCAGATCGACATTCGCAAAACCGGACTGAATTAACTTCACTGCGTTACGTTGAAGCACTGTTCATCGGTGTGATGCAAATCCTTGCTTTAGTACCCGGAACTTCTCGGTCGGGCATTACCTTGACGGCTGCATTGCTCCTTGGTCTGAATCGCGTCCATGCCGCTCGTTTTTCTTTTCTTCTGTCCATTCCCGTAATCAGCGCAGCCAGTATTCTCGCGATACTTGAAGCATCCGCAAACGACATTGACACAAATTGGCCACATTTCGTTCTCGGGATGGGCATATCAGGAGTGACAGCGTATCTCTGTATTACCATCTTTCTTCGACTCATTAGCCGAACCCGCCTGATGCCTTTTGTCATTTATCGTATTCTGTTGGGTATTTTTCTTTTGACCTTGGTATGAGTCTGAAAGACATCGATCACGTCGCGATCCCGATAGAAAACGTCGAAGAGATACTGGTCTTCTATGAAGAATTAGGATTTCGCCTCGACCGTGATCTAGCCCCTGACTTCTACTCCGTCCATCTGGGCAACACCAAAATCAACTTTCATGCGCCCAGTGTCTGGCACTCAGCACGTTTTACGTTGCGAGGGCGGGATGCAATTCCTGGCTGCGGCGACTTTTGCTTGGTGTGGGAGGGCACCGAGGGTCAACTCCACGACATGCTCCATAGAAATAAAGTTCCCATCGTCGAAGGCCCTATCGAAAGAGACGGTGCAATGGCTGGCGGAAGACGCGGCATCAGCACTTATGTACGGGATCCGGATGGGAATCTAATAGAGTTCATCCGCTATTGACGTGTACCCCACACCCGCTGATCCGCTAGAACGGTATGTCGTCGTCAAAATCCTCACTGTCGGGTTCGCTGCTTTGAGGCGGGTCTGCTCGTTTGTCTTGGCTACCGCCCTGAGGCGGGTCTGCTCGTTTGTCTTGGCTACCGCCCTGAGGCGGTTCCCCGTCGTAGCCACCGAGATTAGCCCCTCTACTGTCCAGCATCTGCATTTCGCGGGCAATCACTTCCGTGCGATATCGTGTGTTGCCGTCCTTCTCCCAAGAACTAGTTCTCAATCCACCCTCTATGTATACCTTTGAACCCTTCTTCAGATATTCGCTCGCAATTTCGCCAAGGCGTGCAAAACAAACAACGTTATGCCACTCGGTTCGTTGTTGCATTTCCTGGGTCGACTTATCACGCCAACTTTCACTGGTAGCCACGCTAAAGTGAGTAACAGCACTCCCACTTTGGGTATATCTTGTTTCAGGATCTCGTCCGAGATTCCCAATGAGCATAACTTTATTCAGCCCACGCGCCATTTAGCTTCTCTGCTTCTGAGCATATTGAGTCTAGCGCATCGTGGATCCCCAGCCTACCGGCTTCCAACGATTTGGATTAACAACAAGCGATTGTTGCGAGCGGCAAATGATGGCGTTAGCGTTGACCGTTTATCAAAAGGATTTTGCTGACATGAGTTCGTCACTTACCGAAATCTCGGTGCAAGGCGCACGGACACACAATCTAAAGAACGTTAACCTGAACCTCCCAAGAGACAAGCTAATCGTCATTACGGGCTTATCGGGATCGGGAAAATCTTCTCTAGCTTTCGACACGCTTTATGCCGAAGGCCAACGACGCTACGTCGAATCTCTCTCGGCGTATGCTCGCCAGTTTCTATCAATAATGGAAAAACCCGATGTGGATCACGTCGAAGGTTTATCGCCAGCAATCTCTATCGAGCAAAAATCGACCTCTCACAATCCTCGCTCGACGGTTGGGACCATCACCGAAATATCCGACTACCTGCGTCTCTTATTCGCCCGCGTTGGCGAGCCTCAGTGCCCCGAACACGGGGACACATTGGACGCCCAAACAATCAGCCAAATGGTCGATCACGCGCTCGACCTCAACAGAGATGAGCAAATCATGGTCCTGGCCCCCGTCATCCAGGATCGTAAGGGTGAGCATAAACACGTTTTTGCCGAACTTATCGCAAATGGATTTATACGAGCAAGAATAAACGGGGTCATAGTCGATCTGGATCATCCGCCCGAACTAGAAAAAAACAAGAAACACAATATCGAAGCTGTTGTCGATCGCGTGCGAATCCGTCCCGAGATGCAGCAACGATTGGCAGAATCCTTCGAGACAGCTCTGGACCTCGCCGGCGGAATCGCCATCGTAGCTCGTCCCAACGACGTCGACGCCGCAGAAGATATCGCGTTTTCGTCGCAGTTTGCATGCCCACTTTGCGGATACAGCATCGCCGATCTCGAGCCTAGACTGTTTTCCTTTAACAACCCAGCTGGTGCTTGCCAGGAGTGCGACGGTTTAGGAGTCAAACAGTACTTCGACCCTGATTTGGTAGTGACCGATTCGGCCGCTTCTCTCGCGGAAGGCGCGATTCGCGGTTGGGATCGACGTAACGTTTACTATTATCACCTGCTTTCATCGCTCGCTTCACACTACGGATTCGAGCTCGAAACACCATTCAGCCGCCTGAGGAAGAAACATAGGGAGGCAATTCTGTACGGATCTGGGGAGCAGAGAATTGACTTCAGTTATGTGAATGATCGAGGAGACGTAATTCGGCGTCGACACCGATTCGAAGGTGTACTCCCAAACATGGAACGTCGCTTCCACGAAACCGAATCTAGTTTTGTCCGCGAAAATTTACAGAAATATTTGACTGTAAGAGATTGTCCCGCCTGTCTTGGCACCCGTTTGCGAACGGAGGCACGCCACGTTTTTATCGATGGAACTGCATTACCAGAAGTAACAAGCGGGTCGGTTGAAAACACCTTAGAGTATTTCAACAAGCTCAAGTTAGATGGCCGCCGCGGCGCTATTGCAGAAAAAATCTTAAAAGAAATTCGGGTACGACTGCAATTTTTAGTTGACGTTGGTCTCAATTATCTCAGCCTCGATCGCAACGCCGGCTCCCTATCCGGGGGAGAAGGTCAAAGAATCAGGCTGGCCAGTCAAATCGGCGCAGGATTGGTGGGTGTGATGTATATATTAGATGAGCCATCCATCGGTCTTCATCAGCGCGACAACGCCCGCCTCTTGCAGACGCTCACACAACTACGAGATTTGGGTAATACCGTAATTGTAGTCGAGCACGACGAAGAAACTATCCGCACCGCTGATCACATCGTCGACATGGGTCCAGGCGCAGGTATCCATGGTGGCTCCGTGGTCGCATCAGGACCTCTTGATGCAATATTGGGTTGCGAGTCCTCCATCACCGGCCAATTTTTGTCTGGAAAGCGATCCATAGAAGTTCCTCAAACTCGAAAGTCCTACGAAGCGTCCAAGAAATTGCGGTTAATCGACGCACATGGAAACAACCTCAAAAACGTAACCGTGGATATACCCATGGGGTTATTTACCTGCGTTACCGGAGTTTCCGGTTCAGGTAAATCAACTCTGATTAACCAGACCCTTTATCCGATCATATCCAGAGCCCTCAACGGAACGAGCTCTGTTAACCCCAAACCCTACGATGATATTGAAGGGCTTGAGTATCTGGATAAGGTGGTCGCTATCGACCAAAGCCCAATTGGACGAACCCCGCGCTCAAATCCTGCAACTTATACCGGTCTCTTCACGCCCATCCGAGAGCTCTTCGCACAGACGCAGGAAGCTAGAGCCCGTGGATATAAGCCTGGCCGGTTCAGCTTTAATGTCAAAGGAGGCCGCTGCGAAGCGTGTCAGGGAGATGGTGTAATCAAGGTCGAAATGCATTTCCTACCCGACGTTTACGTTCCATGCGACGCGTGTGCGGGGAAACGCTATAACAGGGAAACACTCGAAGTTCGTTACAAGTCAAAAAACATCCATGACGTTCTCGATATGACGGTCGAGGAAGCTTATCCGTTCTTCGAAGCAATACCTGTGCTTGCACGCAAACTAAAAACCATCGTTGATGTCGGCCTTTCATACGTACATCTTGGCCAGAGTGCGACAACTCTTTCCGGAGGGGAAGCGCAAAGGGTCAAACTATCCCGCGAGCTGTCTAAGCGGGGCACGGGAAAGACGCTTTATATTCTCGATGAGCCAACCACAGGCCTTCATTTCCGCGATATCCAGCAACTCCTGGAAGTCTTGCAACGACTTCGAAACGATGGGAATACCATTGTTGTTATCGAACACAACCTAGACGTCATTAAAACGGCGGATTGGATCATTGACCTCGGTCCTGAGGGAGGATCAAGGGGCGGGGAGATTATTGCCTTCGGTACTCCAGAAGAGCTGGCTCTTCACAAGAAATCCCATACCGGTCAATTCCTAAATTCTGTTCTTAACGTCACGTGAAGTAATTTCGGTGACATTTGCGAAGCGCTCATGAATCGCAATTATTGTTGGCGCTCAACCTTGTCGGTCTGCTGATTGGCTTCAGAATCGACATCCGTATCTTGACTGGCCGGCCTCGTTTAAGGCTCGTCTTCCTGCTCTTATTTTTCGACCATTTCGGAATCCGCTTCTGCGATATTTTCCTCCGTGTCTCCACGTTTCTGATCATCGTCTTCGCGGGCAAAGGTGGATTCTTCGGTGTCCATTTGGCGTCCGACTAACTCGACAAAGGCGAGTGGAGCGGAATCTCCGTGTCGGTTTCTGGTCTTTAAAATACGAGTGTAGCCGCCAGGGCGATCTTGGTATCGCGGCCCCAATTCGCCAAAAAGCTTGGCGACGGCAACCTTATCCCTCATACGGGAAAACGCGAGCCTACGATTCGCCACCGAATCAACTTTCCCGAGCGTTATTAGCGGTTCTGCCACTCGCCGCAACTCCTTGGCTTTCGGTACGGTCGTTTTGATTATTTCGTGCTCGATCAGCGAAACGACCATGTTTACAAACATAGCTTTTCGATGAGCACTAGTTCGGTTTAGATGTCTGCCACTTTTTTTATGTCTCATATCGATCATCCGACCCATTCAAACGCAATGGATTCTCACGTTACTGTAGTACCAGGCCGAAGACTTGTCGGAGGCCAATTTTCAAGACGCATACCAAGAGACAATCCCCGTGAACTCAGAACTTCTTTTATTTCGGTAAGCGACTTCTTACCCAAATTAGGCGTTTTCAACAATTCAACTTCTGTTCGTTGGATGAGATCTCCAATGAAATAAATATTTTCGGCCTTGAGACAATTAGCTGATCTAACAGTGAGCTCCAAGTCATCGACGGGGCGTAAAAGAATAGGATCGACTTCATCCGTTATCTCCTCTACCTTCGAATCGCTCGTGGTGTCTAAATCCACGAACACGGCCAGCTGTTGTTGTAATACCGTTGCCGCCCTTCTTATCGCTTCTTCCGGGTCGACCGTCCCGTTGGATTCAATATCGATAATGAGTTTATCAAGGTCAGTACGTTGCTCGACCCGGGCGTTTTCTACGGAATAAGAAACTCGTCGCATCGGACTATATGTCGCATCGAGTCGAAGCAGTCCAATCGGTCGTGTTTCATCTTCTTCGTCGCCTGTATATTCAGCGGCGACGTATCCGCGACCTCGTGTGATTTTAGCTTCAAGACGAATTTCACCCTTGTCGTTTAGAGTGCAGATCTCGTGACCTGGATTGGCGATTTCTACGTCCTGAGTCAACTGAAAATCTGCAGCTGTTACTACAGCTGGGCCGGTCTTCGATAAAGATACCGTGGCTTCGTCACCATGATGAAGCCGTACGGCCACCCCCTTTAGGTTCAACAATATGTTTAACACGTCTTCTTGAACCCCTTCGATTGAAGTGTATTCGTGCACCACTCCATCGATCTGTACTTCCGTAATCGCATAACCAGGCAAGGAAGACAGGAGGATACGTCTTAACGTATTACCTAACGTATGTCCAAACCCTCGTTCGAGTGG
Source organism: Gammaproteobacteria bacterium UBA1119 (assembly GCA_002313255.1). Classification (GTDB taxonomy): domain Bacteria; phylum Pseudomonadota; class Gammaproteobacteria; order Pseudomonadales; family Azotimanducaceae; genus UBA11889. The sequence continues at coordinate 38,286 of DCBA01000121.1, forward strand.
CTCTAAGGTAATTCGGGCGCGCGTCGAACTAATATCCTCGACGTCGATCCGCTGGGGTGTCAGTAATTCTGTTGCCGACTGTGACATAGGTCATTTCCTCCGCGTACGGGGCTCCATGGAAAATAAAAGCTCTTCGTCGAAAAAGTTACTTCGAGTAAAGCTCCACGATGAGATTCTCATTGAATTCTGTAGGTAACTCAGATCTATCCGGGTGGCGCTTAAATACGGCCTCCATCTTCTCGATATTTACATCAACCCACTCGACGTCGCCTCTCTGCGCCGCTAACTCCATCGCCGATTGTATTCTGAGCTGGCCCTTCGCTTGCTCACCAACGGATATGATGTCATTCGGACTTATCTGATAAGACGCAATGTTGACGTCATCTCCGTTCACAAGGATCGCTTTATGTGAAACGAGTTGACGAGACTCCGCTCTTGTCGAGCCAAAGCCAATGCGGTAGACCACATTATCCAGCCGACTTTCGAGAAGACGTAAAAGATTCTCTCCGGTCGCTCCTTTCTGACCATCGGCTTTCTTGTAATAGTTACGGAATTGCTTTTCGAGCACTCCATACATCCTTCGCACTTTCTGTTTCTCTCGCAATTGAACTGCGTAGTCACTCAGCCGCTGGCGCCGTGCAGAGCCATGTTGACCTGGAATCGTATCCGCCCGACATTTCGAATCGAGAGGCCGTACGCCACTTTTCAAAAATAAATCCGTGCCTTCCCTGCGTGACAGTTTGAGCTTGGGTCCGAGATATCTAGCCATCGTTAATACCTATTCCTAAACACGTCTTTTCTTTGGCGGACGACAACCGTTGTGAGGAATTGGTGTCACGTCGGAGATGCTATTAATTTTCAACCCGGCGCCATTCATCGCACGGATAGCTGACTCGCGACCCGGACCTGGCCCCTTAATGTAAACATCTACACTACTCATGCCGTGCGATTCTATTGTCGCCAGCGCAACCCGTTCTGCCGCAACCTGAGCCGCAAACGGCGTACTTTTCCTCGAACCCCGAAACCCGGAACCACCCGAAGTCGCCCAACCCAGAGCATTACCCTGTCGATCTGTAATCGTGATTATCGTGTTGTTGAACGACGCATGCACGTGAGCGATGCCATCGGCGACGGTCCGCTTGCCTTTTCTAACTGGTGATACCTCAGCCATGCTTATTTCCTTATAAGGCGTTTTGCACCTTTACGCGTCCGTGCATTTGTACGGGTGCGCTGACCACGCACCGGCAAGCCCCGACGATGTCGAATTCCGCGCGTGCAACCAAGATCCATCAGACGTTTAACGTGCATTGACTCTTCTCTTCTCAAGTCGCCTTCGATCGGGAACTTATTGAGCTCATTGCGCAGTGCATCCAGATCATTTTCAGAGAGATTCTGGACGCGAACGAAAGGGTCGACTCCCGCATTATCACAAATCTTCTTTGCTGAGGTTCTTCCAATACCGTATATGTACGTCAACGAAATTACCGCGTGACGGTTGTCGGGAATATTTATTCCTGCAATTCGAGCCATCTCTATCCCTGCCTCTGTTTATGACGGGGTTCGGTCTTGCAAATAACCCGCACGGTACCTTTTCGACGTACGATCTTACAATCCCTACACATTTT
>DCBA01000121.1:40285-67149 GCA_002313255.1 Gammaproteobacteria bacterium UBA1119
CCGTATCCCTTCAAGTTGGATTTTTCCATCAATTTCGCATATTGGCTCGACATGAGATGCGACTGCACCTGCGACATAAAGTCCATTGCGACAACTACTACAATCAGCAATGCTGTGCCCCCGAGCTGAAAGCTGACATCAAAGAAAACAATCATCAATTCGGGTAGCAGGCACACTGCCGTCACATACAATGCCCCAAAAATCGTTAAGCGCGTCATCACTTCATCAAGATATTTCGCCGTTTGTTGACCAGGGCGTATCCCGGGGACATACCCACCTTGCCGCTTGAGATTGTCTGCCATGTCCTTCGGATCGAACTGAATAGCTGTATAGAAGAAACTAAAGAAAATGATCCCAGCCGCAAAGACCAGGATGTATAAGGGCTGTCCCGGAGTCAAAAGCAATGAAATATCTTGTAACCAATCCCAACCAGGGTTTTGGCCAAACCATTGCGCTATCGACGCTGGCGCCATTATCAAACTACTAGCAAAAATCGCCGGGATTACTCCTGCCATGTTGATCTTGAGAGGTAGATGGCTCGTCTGTGCTTGGTATAGGCGACGACCTTGTTGACGCTTCGCGTAATTGACGGTGATACGGCGCTGGCCGCGCTCAATAAATACGACAAAGCCAACAATCAAAAACGCAATGCCTCCGATCAAAAGCAATACGATGATATTGATATCACCTTGTCTCGCTGCCTCGAACGCTTGGCCAACCGCTGAGGGGAATCCAGAAACGATCCCAGAGAAAATGAGTAGGGAAATGCCGTTGCCGATTCCTCGTTCAGTGATCTGCTCCCCAAGCCACATGACGAATAATGCACCTGTCACCAGCGTCGTAATAGATACGAAGTAGAACCCTGGACCCGGACTGAATGCCAAACCTTGTCCAGCCAACGTGCCTGTCAACGCCGTTCCCTGCACAAGACCTATCAATACAGTCCCGTATCGTGTGTATTGAGTGATCTTCCGGCGTCCCGCATCACCTTCTTTACGCAACTGATTTAGCGACGGATACATCATGGTCATCAGATTCATGATGATGCTTGAGGTAATGTATGGCATTGGGCCGAGCGCAAGGATGCTCATCCGCTCAAGCGCCCCACCTGAAAACATGTTGAAAACGTCAAGGATCCCGCCCTGATTGGCTTCAAAAAGACTGCGTAATTGATCAGGGTTAATCCCAGGTACCGGAATATGGGTGCCGATTCGGTAAACGAGTAATGCAAACAATACAAAAAACAGGCGCCCGCGCAGCTCAGAGAGGCCCGATTCAACACCCGCTAGTCCTTGTGTGGTCGTCGCCATTATTTCTCGCCGTTAACTCTCGCTCGCGATTGTTCCACCGGCCTTCTCAATAGCCGCACGGGCACCCCGAGTTACCCCGAGTCCCTTTATCGTCATCGCCCGATGGATCTCTCCAGATAGGAAGACACGGGCACGTTTAACGTCTTTCGACAGGACGTTTGCGTCTTTAAGTGATTCGAGAGTGATTTCGTCACCCTTTATTCTATTAAGTTCCCCGACCCGAACCTCAGCCGTAACCCCTCCAATTCTTGAACGAAATCCAAACCTCGGGACGCGTCGTTGAAGAGGGAGCTGCCCGCCTTCAAACCCGACTCTCACTTTTCCCCCTGAACGCGACTTTTGCCCTTTGTGTCCGCGTCCACAGGTTTTCCCCTGCCCAGCCGAAACACCTCGACCGAATCGTTTACGGTGCTTCCGGCTCCCACGAGGAGGATTAATGTCGTTAAGCTTCATTAATCGCCTCCGTCAACCTTAATCAGATAATCAATTTTATTGATCATCCCACGAACGGAAGCAGTATCTTCAACTTCAACTTCATCACCAATTCGCCTCAAGCCGAGACCAGAGACACACGCCTTATGCTTTTTTAAGCGACCCGCGGTGCTCTTAACAAGTTTGATTTTTACGCTCTTAACCGCCATGTAGTTACGCCACTAGTTCGTCCATGGTTTTGCCACGTTTCGCAGCGACAACGCCCGGTGAGCGCATAGTACAAAGGCCTTCGTATGTCGCTCGTACAACGTTTATCGGACTCGTCGATCCGTAACATTTTGCTAAGACATTGCGAACACCCACCGCCTCGAGAACCGCTCGCATGGTTGCGCCGGCGATCACTCCCGTGCCTTCCGACGCAGGTTGCATGTATATGGTCGACGCACCGTGACGAGCAGTAATCGGATACCAAAGCGTATTTCCGTTCAACTCAATATCGACCATGCCGCGACGCGCAGCCTCCATCGCCTTCTGAATGGCTAGCGGGACTTCACGCGCTTTACCACGTCCAAATCCGATCCGACCCGCTCCGTCCCCAACAACCGACAGTGCGGTAAAACCAAAAATTCGCCCACCTTTAACCACTTTCGCGACTCGGTTAACTTGAATCAGTTTTTCAACAATGCCTTCTTCTTTAATCTCTTCCGAATAGGCCATAGCTAGAACTCCAATCCGCCTTTGCGCGCAGCTGCAGCAAGTGCTTTTACGCGACCATGGTATTTGTATCCAGAACGGTCGAAAGCAACCCGATCGACCCCGACCTTCTTCGCCCGCAACGCAATTAAATCCCCCACTTTACCAGCCGCTTCCACATTTCCGGTGTTATCCCCACGTAAACTCGGATCAAGCGTCGACGCTTGGGCAAGAATGCGGTCTCCTTCTGGAGATACAACCTGTGCATACATGTGTTTGGCCGATCGATGGACAGTCAATCTCGTCGCGCGTTTTTCGCGCATTTGCATTCGCCCCTTCCGGGCTCGCCTCATTCGCGATTTTATTTTTGAATCCATTATTATTTCTTTTTCGCTTCTTTCCTGCGTACACGCTCTCCGGCATACCGAACCCCCTTACCCTTGTAGGGTTCGGGCGGGCGATACGAACGTATCTCCGCAGACGCTTGGCCAACTAGCTGTTTATCAATTCCACTCACCACGATTTCTGTCTGACTCGGAGTCGTGATCTCGAGGCCGTCGGGGATTTCATAATCAACCGGATGAGAAAATCCTAGCTGCATCGTCAATTTGTTACCTCTTGCCTGCGCACGATATCCCACCCCCAACAATTCCAGTCTCTTTTCCCAACCCTCGTTAACGCCTTGAACCACGTTATTGACCAGCGCTCTAGTGGTCCCCGCCATGGCCCATCCTTCACGTGAACTCGCTTTGAAAACCAATTCATTGTTATTCTGTTCGACTTCGACATTGTCCGCTAAAGGAACCGTCAATTCGCCTTTACTCCCCTTCACCTTTATCCCCGCTTCGGTGACACTAGCCTCAACACCTTGCGGCAATTCAACAGGACTTTTAGCTACACGCGACACATTAACCTCTCAAAAAACCGTGCAAAGCACCTCGCCGCCAATACCTTCTCGGCGAGCCGCTTGATCCGTGATGACTCCTTTATTGGTACTCACAATCGCAATGCCCAATCCACCCTTCACTCGGGGTAGGCGCTCGGCATCTCTATAAATTCGCAATCCCGGACGACTAATCCGAGCAATTTCTTCGATCACTGGAGTGCCCTCGTGGTATTTAAGCGCAATCGAAAGCTCGGGCTTGACGTCGCTTTCAACATGAAAATCCTTGATGTAGCCCTCGGCCCTAAGCACCTCACAAATCGCAATCTTTAATCTTGAACTCGGCATCGAGACATTGGCACGACTAGCGAATTGAGCATTACGAATCCGCGTCAACAAGTCTGCGATAGGGTCTTGTAAACTCACGGCTACCAACTTGCCTTAACTAACCCTGGGACGTCGCCACGCATCGCCGCCTCTCTTAGTTTCGTGCGAGCTAGTCCGAACTTTCGATAGACAGCTCTGGGGCGACCTGTTATTCCACAACGGCTCCGCTGCCGAACCGGGCTCGCATTGCGGGGTAATTTTTGTAGCTGTATTTGAGCTTCCCAGTGTTCATCATCCGTCGCCGAACGGTCATTGATAATCTCTTTTAGAGCAGCTCTTTTAACAGCATATTTAGCAACCGTCCGCGCACGCTTCTTTTCTCGTTGGATCATTGAAAGCTTCGCCATGATCAGCTCCTAAAAGGGAAATTGAAGGCTCTAAGTAACTCGAGTCCGGCTTCGTCCGTTGCAGCGCTATTTGTGACGGTCACGTCTAGACCGCGGATTTTGTCGATCTGATCGTAATCGATTTCAGGGAAGATAATTTGCTCCGCAATACCCATCGAAAAGTTCCCATGCCCGTCAAACGAATTAGGGTTTAATCCGCGAAAATCCCGCATGCGGGGAATGGCGATACTAATCAGCCGCTCAACAAATTCGTACATGCGCCGACGACGCAGAGTTACTTTACAACCGATCGGATAGCCCTCCCGAATCTTAAATGCGGCCTCCGACTTGCGTGCTTTTGTAATTAAAGGCTGTTGCCCAGAGATTCGACTCAGGTCGCTCACCGCACTATCCATGATTTTACGATCTGCAAGAGCTTCGCCGACACCCATGTTAAGCGTAACCTTCGTCAGACAAGGCACTTGCATGGGCGAGCTATACCCGTATTGCTTCTGTAGTGCAGGACGAATCTCTTGAATATACTTTTCTTGCAACGTGTTCATCTATTCATCAACCAATCTTCCGTCCGACTTGAAAACTCGAACCTTTTTCCCATCGTCCGTTCGAATACCGACACGATCAGCCGTATCGGTCGAATCGTTGTATATCGCTAGGTTGGAACGGTGTATCGGCGCCTCACGATCGACAATACCACCACGCTCCCCAGACTGTGGATTTCCACGTTGATGTTTCTTCACTAAGTTCACCCCTGAAACGACAACACGATCGTTGGCTAATATTTCGACTATCGCCCCTCGTTTACCCTTATCCCGTCCAGCGATGACGATAACCTCATCTTCTTTACGCATTTTTCTCATTACGTTTACCGTGTCACAGCACTTCAGGGGCAAGTGAAATAATTCGCATAAAATGCTCTGTCCGCAGTTCTCTCGTGACGGGACCAAAAATCCGCGTGCCTACCGGCTGAAGCTGCGGATTCAACAAAACTGCGGCGTTCTGATCAAAACGAATCACGGAGCCGTCGCTACGTCGCACACCTTTCTTCGTGCGAACAACTACTGCCTCCATTACTTGCCCTTTACTAACTCTTCCTCGCGGGATCGCCTCTTTAACCGTAACCTTAATGACATCCCCAATTCCGGCGTAACGTCGGTGCGAACCACCAAGCACCTTGATGCACTGGACACGCCGGGCACCACTGTTGTCGGCGATTTCGAGCATTGTTTCTGCCTGAATCATCCCGCATCTACCCGGATAGCACGCTTGTCAATAGATTCTAGACACCAACTCTTTGTTTTCGAAAAAGGTCGCGTTTCAACGACACTGACTAAGTCGCCTACCTTGCAATCATTGTTTTCGTCGTGAGCCGAAACCTTAGCCGACCGCCGAATGTATTTCCCGTAGATAGGGTGCTTCACTTGGCGTTCGATACGAACAACCACAGTTTTGTCCATACCGTCCGAGACCACCACACCAGAAATTACTCGATTCTTGCGCTCGGACATCTCAGACACTTTGTTTCTCCGTGATCAATGTTTTTACCCGCGCGATGTCCCTTTTCGTTTCGCCAATAAGGTGAGTTTGGGGGAGTTGCTCACTTGCCCTTTGCATCCGCAAATTAAAATGGTCCTTTCTCAATTTGACGAGCTCGGTTTGGAGTTCGTCTACGTTCTTTTCTCTCAACTCTTCCGTTTTCATCACATTGCCGACCGTCGAACAATCGTCGTTGCAAAAGGAAGCTTAGATGCCGCAAGCGTCAATGCAGCACGCGCTACATCCTCCGGTACTCCTTCCATCTCGTAAAGCACACGACCGGGTTGAATCTGTGCGACCCAATATTCCACTGCACCCTTCCCCTTGCCCTGGCGCACCTCAAGAGGTTTCTTTGTTATTGGCTTATCCGGGAAGACGCGTATCCATATCTTGCCGCCACGTTGGACGTGTCGCGTCATCGCGCGCCGTCCTGCTTCTATCTGTCGTGCCGTCAGGCGACCGCGACCGGTAGCCTTGAGGCCATACTCGCCAAAACTCACCCTGCCACCACGAACAGCGAGACCTCGATTACGACCTTTTTGGGTCTTTCTGAAACGTGTCCTCTTGGGTTGAAGCATTAATCAAGTCCTAAGCGCTGACCGCCGGAGAGATGTCCCCAAATTCATCTTCTTCAACTCCAATGATTTCGCCTTTAAAGATCCAGACTTTGACGCCCAAAATGCCATAAGTCGTCTTTGCCTCGGCCGTTGCATAATCAATGTCCGCCCGAAGCGTATGCAGTGGTACACGCCCCTCGAGGTATGTCTCCGAGCGTGCTATATCGGCCCCTCCAAGGCGGCCTGCTACTCGAACCTTGATGCCTTTTGCGCCTAATCGCATCGCATTCTGAATTACTCGCCTCATCGCTCGTCTAAATTGAACGCGTCGCTCGAGTTGTTGCGCCACATTCTGAGCAACGAGCAAAGAATCAATCTCCGGCTTCCGAATTTCCTCCACATTGACGTGTACGGCCATTCCCATCATTCGCGTCAAAATGACACGCAACTTCTCCACATCTTCTCCTTTTTTTCCGATGACGATGCCCGGGCGAGCGGTAAATATGGAGACCCGTGCTGTTTGTGCCGGTCGTTCGATCTCGATACGACTTACTGACGCTTGCGACAAGCGTTCTCGGAGAAAAGAGCGCACCTGAAGATCATTCAATAAGTATTCAGCATACGTTTGTTTTTCCGCATACCACACCGACGTGTGTTCCTTAACGATGCCTAACCGCATTCCAGTTGGATTAACTTTTTGTCCCATACGAATTACCTAACCTTCATCCGTCAGGGTGACGGTGACATGACACGAACGTTTCAGAATCCGATCGGCGCGACCTCGCGCGCGGGGTCGAATTCGCTTCATAGTTGCACCCGCGTTGACATACACCTCTGCTACCATTAGTTCGTCAATGTCCGCCCCTTCGTTATGCTCAGCGTTGTGGATAGCAGATTCGAGCACCTTCCTAACTAATCGTGCGCCCTTTTGAGACGCAAACGTTAACGTACTAAGTGCCTCGTCTACTGATTTGCCACGTATCTGATCGACGACCAAACGCGCTTTCTGGGGCGAAAGGGGAAGCTTTCTCGCGGTTGCTCCTACCAGCATATCGATATCCTCAACGTTGTGCCCTGCGATCACCCGCGTGTCCTCTAAAAGTTCGCGTAGGCGCAAACTCGCCCAATTTATGACCAACCATATCTTCTGAAATGAAAATCGGAATGTGCTGTCGGCCGTTATGTACCGAAATTGTTAAACCAACCATATCGGGCATGACCATCGAGCGACGCGACCACGTTTTGATAGGCCGTTTGTCATTGGTCTCTTTCGCCTTTTCAACTTTCTTCATTAAGTGTAAATCAACAAAAGGCCCTTTACGCAAAGATCGAGGCACTGTTCTATCTCCTTCCGCGCCGACGTACGATGAGCTTATCGGTCCGTTTATTCTTTCGAGTTTTGTATCCTTTGGTCGGCACTCCCGTGGGAGATACCGGATGCCGTCCCCCTGAAGATTTTCCTTCGCCACCTCCATGAGGATGATCTACGGGATTCATCGCAACGCCGCGAACTGTCGGGCGTACGCCACGCCATCTTTTCGCTCCCGCCTTACCGAACGAACGCAGATTGTGCTCGCCACTTCCTACTTCTCCTATCGTCGCTCGACAATCGGCCAATACGCGTCGCATTTCACCCGAGCGCAGACGCAGCGTCGCATACGATCCTTCACGTGCGACCAATTGAGCGGAAGAACCAGCGCTTCGCACCATCTGTGCACCTTTATCGGGTTTGAGCTCGATGCAATGAATGACGCTGCCCAGCGGAATACTTTTCAGAGCCATGGCATTACCCGGACGAACAGGCGCTGAAGCACCAGACATAAGTTCGTCTCCCACCTTCAAGGACCGCGCAGCAATGATGTAACGGCGCTCGCCGTCGGCGTATTTCAATAAAGCGATATTAGCGGTTCGATTCGGATCGTATTCGAGTCGCTCCACCCACGCTCGAATGCCATCTTTATTCCTCTTAAAATCAATTTTTCGATAGTGTTGCTTATGTCCACCACCGCGATGGCGGACAGTGATTCGTCCTGCAGAATTACGTCCACCAGTCGCACTTTGGGGCTCGGTAAGTCGTTTGTAAGGAGTGCCCTTATGTAAATCAGGATGCACTACCCGAATCACGAAGCGTCTTCCTGCGGAGGTTGGTTTTGCCTTGACGACTGGCATCAACCAGCGTCCTCGGTGAAATCAATTTCTTGACCTTCAGCCACCCGAACGTACGCTTTTTTCCAGTTCTTAGAGCGCGATGGTCCTCGAACAGTACGTTTTATTTTTCCTTTCACATTTACGGTCGTAACGTTTTCGACCGATACTTCAAAAATCGTCTCCACCGCGCGCTTGATCTCAAACTTTGTAGCATCCGATGCAACCTTGAACGCGTATTGATTTGACCGCTCACCCATAACGGATACTTTTTCCGAGATGTGCGGCTCGCGAAGCACGTTGTATAGCCGATCGGGATTCATACTAATGTCTCTTCCACATCCTTAAGAGCATCGACAGTCATAAGTACTTTCTCATGACTAATCAAACTGACCGGATCAATACTTTTGATATCCAGAATGCTGACTGCCTTGAGGTTCCGTGCAGCAAGGACAAGCGAACTGTTTAATTTATGATCCACGATGAGTACGTCTTTAAGATCCATTTCACTCAACTTGTCTACTAACGCCTTTGTTTTATGGGTATCTAGGGAAAATTCTTTCACGACCAGCAATCGATCTTGGCGAATCAGTTCAGAAAGGATGCATCGCAGCGCACCCCTATACATCTTGCGATTTACTTTCTGCGAAAAATCCCTTGGTTTCGACGGGAACGCTCGCCCACCTCCGCGCCAAATTGGGCTTCTTATCGAACCCGCTCGCGCTCTACCTGTACCTTTTTGCCGCCAGGGTTTTCTTCCGCCACCGCGGACTTCCGCGCGTGTTTTTTGGGAGCTCGAACCGCTCCGTCCTGCCGCCATAAAGGCAGTGACGACTTGGTGAACCAACGCTTCATTGTATTCTCGACCGAAGGCGACTTCTGAAAGTTCCACCGATTCATCACCAGATAGGAGCGACACATTCATGTTGCGGTCCCCGCGTCTACTCGCTCTTCCGCCGATGTTGGGGCACTTTGAGTAGCGGCTTTAACGCCAGGGATAACGATCACGTCACCACCCACGTAACCCGGTACCGCGCCTTTGACTAAAAGGAAATTCCTTTCACCATCAACCCGTACAACAACAAGATTCTGTGTCGTCACTCGTGCGTCCCCGAGATGCCCAGCCATCTTTTTGCCTTTAAATACTCGGCCCGGCGTCTGACACTGTCCGATTGAGCCCGGTGCTCGGTGCGAAAGGGAATTACCATGGGTGTTGTCTTGATGACTAAAGTTCCAACGTTTGATGACTCCAGCGAATCCCTTACCTTTCGAAGTGCCGATGACATCGACAATTTGGCCCTCAAAGAACTGATCCAATGTCAGCTCCGTACCCACAATCAATTCATCAGTCACTTGGTCTACACGAAATTCCCAAAGCCCTCGACCGGCTTCAATATTTGCCTTTGAGAAATGTCCCGCAAGCGGTCGCGATACCGAATTATTCTTAGCATTACCAGTGGTAACTTGAATCGCGTTATACCCATCGACTTCCTTCGATTTAACTTGCGCGATGCGGTTCGCTTCAACGCCGATAACGGTAACGGGCGTCGACGTACCCGCGTCGTCAAAAACGCGTGTCATCCCTAGCTTTTGGCCTACTATGCCGGTGGGCATGTTCTACGTATCCCTCTTTCGCAACCGACGCCATGTTGCAAGTGGCCGCTTATCCAGTTACCCGGATAAACGGCCAAGTCGGTAATTATTGGTCCCCAATCGGAACCTTGTATCTCCCCAACCAGATCTAGCTGTCGGAGAACGATCCTTTCCTCAATTCAAACTGATCTGCACCTCCACTCCTGCCGCAAGATCGAGTCTCATAAGCGCATCAACCGTTTTTTCAGTCGGTTCCAAAATATCAATGAGCCGTTTGTGAGTTCGAATCTCATATTGATCACGCGCATCCTTATCGACGTGTGGAGATATCAGCACCGTAAAACGTTCCTTTCGGGTTGGTAACGGAATAGGCCCAAGCACTTGAGCACCAGTACGTTTAGCTGTATCTACAATTTCTTCCGTCGATACGTCTATTAACCGATGGTCAAACGCCTTCAGGCGTATACGAATACGTTGGTTTTCAGCCACTTACTTTCCAAATCGTTTTTTTTTGACGACACTTCTGGGAGACGAAGCATCGGCCCCTCGAACGGACCGAGAATCATACTCGCGTGTCGACTGAGTGTAAACTTGGAAAACCCGCCTTTTTAGCGGGTTACAAGACGGTTGGAGGTAATTTTTTCTGCGGGTAGTATGCGGGGGAACTTGATATTTAACTGACTATTTTTGTGACGACGCCTGCGCCGACAGTTCTGCCACCCTCACGTATTGCAAATCGGACTCCTTCATCCATTGCGATTGGACTAATCAGCTCCACATCCATGTTGATGTTATCGCCGGGCATGACCATCTCAACATCAGCAGGCAGCTCTACCGAACCGGTGACATCCGTAGTCCGAAAATAGAACTGGGGGCGGTAACCTTTGAAGAACGGTGTATGGCGCCCACCTTCGTCCTTCGATAACACATATACCGTCGCTTTAAATTGCGTATGAGGAGTGATCGAACCCGGTTTTGCCAGCACTTGACCGCGTTCTACTTCCTCACGCTTAGTACCTCGCAACAGAACTCCAATGTTCTCGCCTGCCCGACCTTCGTCAAGTAACTTACGGAACATCTCGACTCCTGTGCACGTCGTCGTCTCAGTATCCCGGATCCCTACAATCTCGATCTCATCTCCAACATTAACGATTCCACGGTCAACCCGACCCGTTACCACCGTCCCCCGGCCAGATATCGAAAAAACGTCCTCGATTGGCATCAGAAAGGGCTCATCAACAGGTCGATCTGGCTCTGGAATGTATTCATCCAGCGTTTCGACTAGCTGCTTCACACTCTCTGTACCTAGCTCCCCTGCATCTCCGTCCAGAGCTTGCAATGCACTGCCAACCACTATCGGCGTGTCCGAAGGAAATTCGTATTGCTCCAGTAACTCTTGGATATCCATGGTTACCAGTTCCACAAACTCCTCACGTTCACCCTCGTCTAGCATGTCTGCCTTGTTCACGTAGACCACAACCCGCGGGACACCTACCTGACGTGCCAATAAAATATGTTCTCGCGTTTGCGGCATCGGGCCATCAACCGCTGAAACCACCAAAATGGCTCCGTCCATTTGTGCAGCGCCTGTGATCATGTTCTTTACATAATCCGCATGCCCTGGACAGTCTACGTGAGCGTAGTGGCGATTCGCCGTCTCGTACTCAACATGTGAAGTGGCGATCGTAATCCCACGCTCACGCTCTTCCGGTGCGTTATCAATCTGGTCAAACTCCTTGACCTCTCCCTCCCCCATCTCGGCAGCACATACCTTGGTCAAGGCAGCCGTCAACGTCGTCTTACCGTGATCAACGTGTCCTATCGTGCCCACATTTATATGTGGCTTGGTTCGCTCATATTTCTTTTTGGCCATTACTACCTAAAGTCCCTAATTCGCCTTGATGGTGGCGGCGACACTGTCTGGCACCTCATCATATCGAGAAAACTCCATGGTGTAAGTTGCCCTTCCTTGCGTCGCCGAGCGGAGGTCCGTTGAATACCCGAACATTTCACCCAAAGGGACGAACGAGCGCACGATACGGCCGGCGGGATTCTCGTCCATCCCGTCGATAATGCCACGGCGACGGTTGAGATCGCCGACTACATCTCCCATATACTCATCTGGCGTAACAACTTCGACGGCCATAACCGGTTCAAGTAGAACCGGATCGGCACTCAGCGCAGCTTTGCGCATCGCCATTGATCCCGCGATCTTAAACGCCATCTCGGAGGAATCCACGTCATGGAAGGATCCATCGTAAAGCGTGGCTCGAACATTGATTAATGGGTAGCCAGCGATTACGCCATTCTCCAATTGTTCTTTGATCCCCTTATTAACTGCGGGAATGTATTCCTTAGGAACAGCACCACCGGAAATCTTATCGATGAATTCATAATTGTCATCAGCATCCGAAAGCGGTTCAACCCGTATCCACACATGTCCGTATTGGCCCCTGCCTCCCGTTTGACGAACAAACTTACCCTCAGCTTCTACTTCGGCGCGTATCGTCTCGCGATACGCAACCTGGGGTTTTCCAATATTTGCCTCCACACTGAATTCTCTCTTCATCCGCTCAACAATAATGTCAAGATGTAACTCACCCATACCCGCAATGATCGTCTGTCCGGATTCTTCATCAGTGGACACTCTGAACGATGGGTCTTCTTGTGCCAATTTCCCCAATGCAGTGCCCATCTTTTCTTGATCGGCAACCGACTTCGGCTCAACGGCGACATGAATAACGGGCTCGGGGAACTCCATTCGTTCCAACGTAATTCGATCCACCGCATCACACAATGTGTCACCGGTGGTGACATCTTTAAGACCAATCGCAGCGGCGATATCGCCAGCCCGCACTTCCTTAATCTCATTCCTTGAGTTCGAGTGCATTTGTACCATTCGGCCGACCCGTTCACGCTTACTCTTGATCGGGTTATAGACCTGATCGCCGGAATTCAAAACTCCGGAATACACTCGAAAAAACGTCAGGGTTCCAACAAATGGATCCGTTGCAATCTTGAACGCTAATGCAGAAAACGGCGCCTCGTCATTCGACTCTCTAATCCCAGTTGTTCCCTGCTCATCAAGAAGACCCTCAATCGCCTTTACCTCAGTCGGCGCAGGTAAGAAATCGATAACGGCGTCGAGCATCGCTTGTACACCCTTGTTCTTGAACGCGGACCCACATAACGCAGGGACTATTTCGTTAGCTAGGGTCCGAATGCGCAGCCCTAGCTTGATTTCTTCTTCGGCAAGCTCCCCTTCTTCGAGGTACTTATCCATTAGTTCTTCAGAAGCTTCGGCAGCCGTTTCCATCATTTGTTCGCGCCAGGTATTTGCATCGGAAACTAACTCCTCCGGGATATCCCGCACTTCGTACGTAAGCCCTTGGTCGGATTCATCCCAGTAAATCGCCTTCATACGAATAAGGTCGACGACTCCTTCGAACTTTTCTTCCGCTCCAATAGCTAGTTGTACCGGAACTGGATTGGACCCAAGCCGTTCTCGAATTTGTTCCACAACCCGAAAAAAGTCTGCGCCAGCCCGATCCATCTTATTGACGAACACCATGCGAGGAACTTCATAACGGTTGGCCTGCCGCCAGACGGTTTCGGACTGCGGTTCAACCCCAGAAGTACCACAAAAAACAACCACGGCGCCGTCGAGAACCCGGAGGCTACGTTCTACCTCAATAGTAAAATCAACGTGGCCGGGCGTATCGATAATGTTTATTCGATGTTCGTCATACTGTTGGTTCATTCCACTCCAGAAACAAGTGGTGGCCGCAGACGTAATGGTGATGCCCCGCTCTTGTTCTTGTTCCATCCAGTCCATCACGGCCGCCCCGTCATGGACCTCGCCAATCTTATGCGAGAGCCCGGTATAGAAAAGCACACGTTCAGTTGTCGTGGTCTTGCCCGCATCGACGTGAGCGATAATACCGATATTTCTATAACGTCCTATCGGTGTACTGCGCGCCATAATTTGCTCCGTTCAACCGTGTTGCTAAGTGCTTTCGATTCAAAATCGATAGTGGGAAAACGCTTTGTTTGCGTCCGCCATACGGTGAGTGTCTTCCCGCTTTCTTACAGATATACCTCGGCCTTCTGCAGCATCTATCAACTCTCCAGCTAGACGTGCTGACATCGATTTCTCACTGCGACTTCGGGCGCTATCGACAACCCAACGCATAGCCAACGCCGCACGACGAGACGGCCGTACCTCGATTGGAACTTGATACGTTGCACCTCCGACGCGCCGCGATTTAACCTCCACAAAAGGCGCCACCGCCTCCAGAGCTTTTTCAAATACTTCGACAGGATCGTTGTGTTCCCTTGACTCAATGTGATCGAGAGCTCCATAAACGATTTTTTCGGCAACCGCCTTCTTGCCGCTAACCATCACGTGATTAATGAACTTCGCTAGAGTTTGATTGTGGTACTTGGGATCCGGAAGGATTTCCCGTTTTGCCACGATGCGACGTCTTGGCATCAAATTTCTCCTTTTCTTCAGGTTGGCCCGCCACAATCAAATGGACGGCCTTACTCTGGAGTTAGTTATCTGATCTTCTTTGCCCCGTATTTGGAGCGTCCTTGTTTCCTGTCGGTGACGCCAGAAGTATCCAGTGTCCCTCGGATAGTGTGATATCGGACTCCGGGCAGGTCTTTAACCCGTCCGCCACGAATAAGTACAACAGAGTGTTCTTGAAGATTGTGACTCTCACCTCCGATGTACGAATTGACCTCAAATCCATTCGTCAGCCGCACTCGGCAAACTTTACGCAAGGCAGAATTAGGTTTCTTTGGCGTCGTGGTATATACCCTGAGGCATACTCCACGCCGTTGAGGGCAACCCTGCAACGCAGGTACATTAGACTTAGTCTTCCGGCGCTTCCGCGGCTTTCTAACAAGTTGACTAATTCTGGCCAATTGGTTTCTCCATACAAATTAGCACGTACCAACAGGTTGGTCGTCTCAAAAGGCGCGCCATTCTAGTTGCACAGCATCTATGGTTCAACTATGACACTGCCGTCATATGCATCAACGCAGGGAATTCGGATGCCACTATGTCAGGGTCCGTCAGCACCCGATAGCGCCTCCGATAACGCTTGTTCAATTTCGTCTGCCGTAGCACCTTGTTCTCGGGCAACTTCAGCCGTTTTCTTTTCCTCTCGTCTCTGCTTCCTCTCACTGTGGTACGAGAGCCCTGTGCCTGCAGGGATTAGTCGTCCAACAACAACATTTTCTTTCAAGCCTCGGAGGTGATCGCGTTTACCAGTCACGGCGGCCTCGGTCAGAACACGCGTCGTTTCTTGGAAGGAAGCCGCCGATATAAAGGACTCAGTCGCGAGCGAGCCCTTCGTAATACCTAGCAGTAGTCGTTCAAACTGAATAAGGGCTCCCCCTTCCGCTGCAAGGCGCTCGTTTTCCTCAACTATCCTCACATATTCGACTTGTTCGCCGCGAATCATTTCTGAATCACCAGCCTCCACAACTTGAGCCTTGCGTAACATCTGGCGAACAATTACTTCGATGTGCTTGTCATTAATGGTCACTCCCTGAAGTCGATAAACCTCTTGGATCTCATTAATGATGTACTGCGCCAGCGCCACCAACCCTTGGAGTCTGAGAATGTCATGTGGACTTGGTGGACCATCCGACACGATGTCGCCTCTCTCAACCTGCTCTCCTTCAAAAACGGCAATCTGTCGCCATTTCGGTATCAGATTTTCAACGTGATCCCCATCTGCTGTCGTAATAACAAGACGCCGTTTCCCCTTAGTTTCCTTACCAAAACTTACGGTGCCGCTGGTTTCCGCAAGTATTGCAGCGTCCTTAGGTTTGCGCGCCTCGAAGAGATCTGCTACACGCGGGAGTCCGCCTGTTATATCCCGTGTCTTGGATCCCTCCTGGGGAATTCGCGCGATCACCTCCCCTACTCCGAGTTTCTCGTTAGCCTCTAGACTTAAAACCGAATTACTAGGGAGGAAGTAATGTGCCGGAACGTCCGTTCCAGCCAAATTCACGACATTACCTTTCCCATCAACAAGGCTTATTGCTGGGCGCAAATCTTTACCCGAAAGCGGTCTATCTATGGGGTCCAACACCGTAATGTTGGTCAGGCCGGTTAGTTCGTCCGTTTGGCGACTTATCGATACCCCTTCTTCCATTTCTTCGAACACGACCTTTCCCGACACCTCCGTAACAATTGGATGCGTATGTGGATCCCACTGCGCAATCATTTGTCCAGAGTCAACATTGTCGCCATCTCGAACAGAAATAACGGAGCCGTACGGCAATTTATATCGCTCCCGCTCTCTCCCATGGTTGTCCGCGATGGCAATTTCACCCGACCGTGAAACCGCAACCAGTTCTCCCGAATCACGATCGACCGTTTTGAGGTTTTGAAGCCGTACGGTGCCACCATGCTTAACCTGGACATTGTCCACTGCAGATGCGCGAGAAGCCGCCCCGCCAATGTGGAAGGTTCGCATCGTTAACTGGGTACCAGGTTCTCCAATGGACTGAGCCGCGATAACGCCAACTGCTTCTCCAGTATTAACAAGATGGCCGCGCGCCAAATCCCTGCCATAACACGCTGAACACACTCCATAACGCGTTTCGCAGGTAATCGGTGATCGCACAAATAGTTCGTCGATCCCCAGATCGTCCAAACGTTCGACCCAGCTTTCCTCGAGCATCGTGCCCGCCGGAATCAGCAACGTTTTGCCATTTCCGTCGTAAACATCTGTTGAAACGATTCTTCCCAAAACGCGCGCCGAAAGCGTCTGGACGACATCGCCTCCCTCAATTAACGCCGAAATGTGTAACCCTTCCTGCGTACCGCAATCATCCGCGGTAACTACTAAGTCTTGAGAGACGTCGACAAGCCGCCGCGTTAGGTAACCGGAGTTTGCGGTTTTTAACGCCGTATCCGCCAGACCTTTGCGCGCGCCATGCGTCGA
The DNA here is from genome assembly GCA_002313255.1 of Gammaproteobacteria bacterium UBA1119. Taxonomy (GTDB): domain Bacteria; phylum Pseudomonadota; class Gammaproteobacteria; order Pseudomonadales; family Azotimanducaceae; genus UBA11889. Next base: position 57,131 of record DCBA01000121.1, read on the forward strand.
AATAAAATATTCGTTCACAGAAAGACCTTCGCGAAAATTAGCAACTATCGGCGTTTCGATGATGCTGCCGTCGGGCCGCGTCATGAGTCCTCGCATACCAGCTAATTGACGGATCTGAGTCGGAGACCCCCGCGCTCCAGAATCCGAATAGATATAGACCGAATTAAACGAATCCTGATCAACTTCCTCGCCCTCCCGATCAATTACCCGCTCGGTTGAAATTCCGTCCATCATGGATCGAGCAACCAATTCACTGGCTCTAGACCAAATATCGACTGCTTTGTTGTATTTCTCTCCAGCAGTTACCAACCCCGACGCATATTGAGACTCAATATCTTTAATCTCGGTTTGCGCATTTTCGACGATTTCGGCCTTATCTTCTGGAATCACAAAGTCTTCTACGCCGATTGAAGATCCAGAGGCAGTTGAAAATCTGAAGCCCGTATACATCAGCTGATCAGCGAAAATTACTGTTTCTTTCAAACCCACGTTGCGGTAACAAATGTCGATCAGGCTAGAAATCGCTTTCTTGGTCATCGGCCTATTAATTAGGCCAAAAGGCATTTGTTTCGGCACGATTTCGTACAGAAGCGCTCGGCCAACGGTGGTGTCGACAACGGCAGTTGTAGAACCACCGACCTCGTCTTCTTCCGATATTCGTAATCTAATTTTCGCGTGCAGATCCACAGAACCGGAGTGATACGCACGATCAACCTCATCGAGGTCGGCAAATGTCATACCCTCGCCCAACACATTAACCTTTTCGCGTGTCATGAAATACAAACCCAGCACCACGTCTTGGTTAGGCACGATGATGGGCTCTCCGCTCGCTGGGGAAAGAATATTGTTGGTGGACATCATCAATGCACGACACTCCAACTGAGCTTCGAATGTTAGCGGTATATGCACCGCCATCTGATCGCCGTCAAAGTCAGCGTTATACGCCACACATACCAACGGATGCAGCTGAATGGCTTTCCCCTCCACGAGTACCGGTTCAAATGCTTGAATACCTAAACGATGGAGAGTTGGCGCACGGTTGAGCATCACCGGATGCTCGCGGATGACGTCCGCAAGAATGTCCCAAACTTCTGATGTCTCTCGTTCAACCATCTTCTTCGCGGCTTTTATGGTCGTTGCAAGACCAAGAGCTTCCAGCTTGCCAAAAATGAAAGGTTTAAATAATTCCAAAGCCATCTTTTTCGGCAGCCCACATTGGTGCAACTTTAGAGTTGGCCCAACGACAATTACCGATCGCCCTGAATAATCTACTCGTTTGCCGAGTAAATTCTGTCGGAATCTCCCTTGCTTGCCCTTGATCATGTCCGCAAGAGATTTAAGGGGGCGTCGATTGGAACCAGTAATCGCTCTACCGCGTCTACCATTGTCCAAGAGTGCATCAGTTGACTCCTGAAGCATTCTTTTCTCGTTACGGACAATTATGTCTGGAGCGTTTAGGTCTAGCAGTCGCTTCAGTCGATTATTTCGATTAATCACCCTGCGATAGAGATCATTTAAATCGGAAGTCGCAAACCTGCCGCCATCCAATGGCACAAGCGGCCGCAAATCCGGCGGTAGGATTGGGAGTACCGTCAAAATCATCCATTCTGGCTTGTTTCCCGAGTTAACGAACGCCTCGACAAGTTTCAATCTCTTCGACAGCTTCTTGATCTTAGTTTCGGAATTTGTCGCGGGTATCTCTTCACGAAGGCGCGCCATTTCTTTTTCTAGATCGAGGTCTACAAGTAGCTGTTGAACAGCCTCAGCTCCCATCTTCGCTACAAATTCATCACCGTACTCCTCCATCGCGGCGTAATACTCTTCGTCACTGAGCAACTGCCCCATCTCCAGATCGGTCAGACCCGGGTCGATCACAACGAACGATTCAAAGTACAGAACGCGCTCGATATCCCGTAACGTCATATCCAGCAACAAACCTATTCGTGACGGGAGAGATTTAAGAAACCATATATGTGCGACCGGACTGGCAAGTTCCACGTGCCCCATGCGTTCCCTACGAACCTTAGTAAGGGTTACTTCAACCCCACACTTTTCACAGATTACGCCTCGATGCTTGAGGCGCTTGTATTTTCCGCAGAGGCATTCGTAATCCTTGACAGGACCAAAAATACGGGCGCAAAAAAGTCCATCACGTTCTGGTTTGAACGTCCGGTAATTAATCGTTTCGGGTTTTTTTACCTCGCCGAACGACCACGATCGGATCAAGTCTGGAGCAGCCAACCCGATCCGGAGCGAGTCGAATTCGTCCGCTGGACCATTTTGTCTTAAAAGATTGAGCAGATCTTTCATAAATTTGAAGCCTCCACGCTTATTCGCTTTGCAGTTCGATATCGATGGCTAACGACCTAACCTCTTTTACCAGCACATTAAAACTTTCAGGCATTCCTGGTTCCATTTGCAAATCGTTATCTACAATGTTTTTGTACATCTTAGTCCGACCAGCGACATCGTCTGATTTCACTGTGAGCATTTCTTGCAGCGTATAGGCTGCCCCATATGCTTCGAGCGCCCACACCTCCATCTCTCCGAACCGCTGACCACCGAATTGCGCCTTTCCGCCGAGCGGTTGCTGCGTAACAAGACTGTACGATCCTGTTGAGCGCGCATGCATTTTGTCATCTATCAAGTGATTCAACTTCAATATATACATATAGCCAATGGTTACGGGCCGCGCGAAAGGATCTCCGCTACGACCATCGTACAGCGTCGTCTGACCGTTGACCGGCAACCCCGCCAAATCGAGCATTTTCTTAATGCCATCTTCTTTTGCGCCGTCAAATACTGGAGTCGCGATCGGCATTCCATCCGTTAAATTACTGACGAGCTCCATCACTTCCTCATCAGACATTTTCTCAAGTTCAACGTTTCTACCGTCAAGCTCGTTGTATACAGTCGAAAGAAGTTTGCGAAATTCGGTCACCTTAGATTTGACCTCTAGCATCGCCCCGATCTTTTCGCCAATGCCTTTCGCTGCCCACCCGAGGTGCGTTTCTAGAACCTGACCAACATTCATCCGACTGGGGACACCGAGGGGATTGAGAACGATATCAACCGGCTCACCCTTGGCGTCAAATGGCATGTCTTCTACAGGCATGATCACAGAAATAACGCCCTTATTCCCGTGCCGTCCAGCCATCTTGTCACCAGGCTGTATTCGTCTTTTTATAGCCAAGTAAACCTTGACGTATTTGAGAACGCCAGGGGCAAGATCATCTCCGCCTTCCAGCTTGGACTTCTTGTCCTCGTATACCGCATCGAGCGCTTCGCGCCTGGCCTTTAGTTGGGTTTCAGCCGAGTCAAGTTGATCATTGAGGCTTTCCTCAGACATCCGAATCTCAAACCAACTTTCAGGCGCTAAATCAGCTAGAAACTTTGAATCTAGTTTGGCTCCTTTCGACAAACCAGGGGCTCTGGATACTACTTTACCCGTTAGTGCAGACTTCAGTCGTTCGTACGTTGCCGCTTCCACGATTCTGTACTCGTCGTCTAGATCCTTTCGAACTTCACCAAGCTCAGTCTCTTCAATCGATCTCGCCCGAGCATCCTTCTCGACTCCATCTCGCGTGAATATTCTTACATCAATGATGGTTCCTTTAACTCCCGTAGGAACTCGTGACGAGGTGTCCTTTACGTCCGAAGCTTTCTCCCCAAATATCGCTCGAAGAAGCTTCTCTTCCGGAGTGAGCTGTGTCTCACCCTTCGGAGTCACCTTGCCTACCAGAATATCGCCTGCCACCACTTCTGCCCCTACGTACACGATGCCCGATTCATCAAGTTTGGATAATGCGGACTCTCCGACGTTGGGAATATCCGCAGTTATTTCTTCCGGCCCTAACTTTGTATCTCTAGCGATACAAGTAAGCTCTTGGATGTGAACACTCGTGAAACGATCTTCCTGAACAACGCGTTCAGACACGAGAATTGAATCCTCATAGTTGTATCCATTCCAAGGCATGAAAGCGATACGCATGTTTTGGCCCAACGCCAACTCACCCATATCGATGGATGGACCGTCCGCGAGAATGTCCCCTCGAGCAATTACGTCTCCCTTTTTGACGAGCGGACTCTGATTGATACAAGTACTCTGATTAGATCGAGTGAATTTAGTTAAATTGTAAATATCGACGCCAGCCTCACCGGCTTCGGTTTCCGCATCCGCGACGCGAATAACGACTCGTGATGCATCGACGGAATCGACGGTTCCACCGCGTTCCGCGATTACGCATACCCCTGAGTCACGAGCAACATGGCGTTCCATCCCGGTACCCACGAGCGGTTTCTCTGACCGAATAGTTGGCACCGCTTGCCGCTGCATATTCGAGCCCATTAAGGCCCTATTAGCGTCATCGTGCTCTAAGAATGGAATGAGCGCAGCAGCAACTGACACCACTTGCTTGGGAGATACGTCCATGTAATTGACGTTATCGCGCGACGTTTTCGTGAACTCGTTCTGATGCCTGACATCGACAAGTTCGGCGACGAACTTTCCCGCCTTATCCGTTTCAGAACTCGCCTGAGCTATTACGTATTCTGCTTCATCAATCGCAGAAAGATACTCGATTTGGTTCGTTACCTTTCCTTTAACAACTTTCCGATAAGGAGTCTCCAAAAATCCATATTCGTTGGTACGCGAATACACAGCGAGACTGTTTATCAACCCGATATTAGGGCCCTCCGGCGTCTCGATAGGACAAACGCGTCCGTAATGAGTTGGGTGAACATCCCGGACTTCAAATCCTGCCCTTTCGCGAGTTAGACCACCTGGCCCAAGAGCAGATACCCTGCGTTTATGGGTTACCTCGGACAATGGATTTGCCTGGTCCATGAATTGCGAAAGTTGACTTGAACCGAAAAATTCTTTGATTGCGGCAGCAACGGGCTTGGCGTTAATCATATCCTGAGGCATCAGTCCCTCGCTCTCCGCGAGAGAGAGCCTTTCTTTAACTGCACGCTCGACTCTAATTAATCCAACCCGGAACTGATTTTCAGTCATTTCTCCGACGGACTTGACCCGCCGATTTCCCAGGTGATCGATATCGTCGACCGATCCTTTGCCATTCCTTATTCCCACCAACGTCTTTAGGACATCAATGATGTCAGTCTTGTCGAGAACTCCTTCTCCGACTATATCGTCTCTCCCTAGACGACGATTGAATTTCATACGGCCTACGGACGACAGGTCATAACGCTCTGACGAGAAAAATAGGTTCTGAAATAAATTTTCAGCGGATTCCTTCGTAGGCGGCTCGCCCGGTCGCATCATGCGATAAATTTCAACTAAGGCTTCCAAACGGTTACTGGTCGGATCCGCCGAAAGTGTGTCTGCAATGTATGACCCACAATCCAAATCATTCGTATAAATCGTTTCTATCGTCTTCGCATCGTTTGCCATGATGCTCGCCAGAATTTCATCGTCAATCTCGGTATTACTGGACACCAGAATTTCCCCGGTTTCCTTGTCAACTACATCCTTCGCCGTCGTTCGACCAAGTAGATACTCAACTGGAACGTCCAGGCGCCTCAACCCAGATTTCTCTAGCAGACGGACGTGTCTCGCGGTAATTCGACGTCCTTCTTCCGCGATTACCTCTCCCTTCTTGTCTTTGATATCGAACGTCGCGACATCTCCCCTCATTCTCTCGGGGATCAAGTCCATCGACACAGCGCCGTCCGCCTTTAAGTGGAAAACATTGGTTTCGAAAAACATTTCTAGAATGTCTTCATTACTGAAATCTAACGCGTGGAGAATAATCGTTGCTGGCAATTTCCGACGCCGATCAATTCGCGCAAATAGCAGGTCCTTTGGGTCAAACTCAAAGTCAAGCCAAGAGCCTCGGTAAGGAATCACTCGTGCCGAATACAGCAACTTGCCGGACGAGTGTGTTTTTCCCTTGTCGTGGTCGAAGAAAACTCCAGGCGAGCGATGTAGTTGAGAAACCACCACCCTCTCCGTTCCGTTGATCACAAACGTTCCATTCGAGGTCATAAGGGGCATTTCCCCCATGTAGACTTCTTGTTCCTTGACGTCCTTCACTGCCTTATTCGACGACTCCCGGTCGTAAATAATTAACCGCACCTTGACCCGCAAGGGTGCCGCATAACTAATCCCTCGCAGCACGCTTTCCTTGACATCAAATACCGGTTTACCCAATCGATAAGCGACGTATTCGAGCGCGGCATTACCCGAATAGCTGATGATCGGAAACACCGATCGAAACGCCGCATGCAGACCGACATCCTCCAACGATTTGGCCGCTATCCCCTGTTGTAGAAATCTGGCGTAGGAATCCGTCTGAATGGACAACAAGTAAGGTATTTCCATAGGCTCCGGTAAGTGGCCGAAGTCTTTACGGATTCGCTTTCTCTCAGTGAAGCTGTAAGCCATTCGATTCTCCGTTATTCAAGATACGCAACGCCGCCACCGCCAACGAATACTTAGTTGACCGCGTTAGCCCTTTCTTCAACTGCATCACCACAACCCTAACTAAGCTCTACGGTTGCACCTGCCTCTTCCAACTTTCCTTTAATCTCGTCCGCTTCTTCCTTGCTGACCGCTTCCTTAATGGTGGACGGTGCGTCGTCAACCAGGCCTTTGGCCTCCTTAAGGCCAAGGCCGGTCGCTGTGCGCACAGCTTTAATGACGCTGACCTTTTTCTCACCCGCACTGCTCAGCGTGATATTGAACTCGGTCTTTTCTTCAACCACCGCGCCATCGTCACTACCTCCTGCTGCAGTTGGGGCAGGCGCAACTGCCGTGGCTGCGGAAACACCAAATTTCTCTTCCATCGCCTCAACGAGTTCGACCACTTCCATAACGCTCATTTCAGCGATCGTGTCGAGAACGTCATCTTTAGACAGGGCCATTTCAAAATCTCCTGATTACGTTAGTTCAATCTATCCATTTACCTAGGATGCGGCTCTCTTCTGTTCTCCCAATGCGGCGAGGGTTCTCACCAACTTTCCGGGAACTTCATTCGCCGTCCTAGCAAGTTTCGTGATAGGTGCTAACAATAAGCGCAGTACCATCGTTATGGCTTCTTCTCGATTAGGCAAACTGGCCACGCGATCTAATTGATCGGAATCGAACAAGTCGCCTCCAATGGAGATCGCTTTGACGTCCAATGCTTCGCAATCCTTGCCGTAATCACGCAACAAGCGCGCTGCAGCTCCAGGTTCACTATAAGAAAAAGCGACTAGCGTTGGTCCCGTCAAAGCATCTTTCAGGCATTCGTAAGGAGTACCGTCAATAGCGCGTTTAGCCAAAGTGTTACGGACCACCCTCAGGTAGATACCCGAAGTGCGAGCTCTCGAACGTAGCTCCGTCATTTCGGCCACGGTCAATCCGCGATAATCTGCGAGGATCGCTGACAGCGCCGAATCGGCAGCTTCGTTAACTTCGTTAACGATCGTCTGCTTATCTTCAAGCCTCAATCCCACAACACTCTCCTGAACTTACGTACCTTTCGGTTCGCGTTAACAACAAACCACATCGTCACACTAACGGCACGCCCAGCGTTCATTCAGGACTCACCGTCTGCACGGGTTGTCTACGACAATTAAAACCGTATCGTGACTCCGCTAATTCCCTCGAAGGAAATTCGAGCATTGAGCCCCAGCTATCGGTTACCCGTGGTCTAAGACCACCACCCGCCGTAGCAGGCTGTATTGCGCCATTTTCTCGGCGGCTGTCGAACCCGCTACACACGGGATGACTTATGTGCCTCTCGCACATGGAGCCGTATGTCACGCCTCTATCGACGCCTCGTCGATTACAAGTCCCGGACCCATCGTTGACGACAGCGTGATCTTCTTGAGAAACACGCCTTTCGCGGATGCCGGTTTCGCTTTTCTAAGATCGGAAATCAGCGCCTCGATATTCTCTTTGATCTGTAACGGATCAAATCCCAGTTTGCCCACACTACCGTGGACAATACCACCGCGGTCTGCCCGAAATTGAATCTGACCCGACTTCGCGTTGGAAACGGCGGTGGCCACATCAGCAGTAACCGTCCCCGTTTTTGGATTAGGCATTAGACCACGAGGACCCAGCACTTTGCCTAATTGCCCGACCAATCTCATCGAATCGGGCGTTGCTATAAGCACGTCGAAGTCCAACTCGCCTTTCTTTATCTCCTCGGCCAGGTCTTCAAAGCCAACGATATCAGCACCCGCTTCCTGGGCTTCGTCGGCGTTAGCTCCTTGCGCGAAAACAGCTACTCGAATCTCTTTGCCAGATCCGTGCGGAAGACTGGTTGCTCCACGCACTGTTTGATCCGATTTTTTCGGATCTATACCCAGATTTACCGAAATATCGAGGGACTCGTTGAATTTAGATCCCGAGATTTCATTTAGCAATGCCACGGCTTCGGCAATCGGATACGCACGCTCGTAATCAACTTTTTCTTCAATAATTTTTCTGTGCCGAGTCAATTTGGCCATTAGACAGCTTCTACCTCAATTCCAGCGCTGCGGGCGCTTCCCGCAATCGTTCGAACCGCCGCATCCATGTCTGCCGCAGTCAAATCCGGTTCTTTCAAACGAGCAATTTCCTCCAACTGCTCACGGGTTACTTTTCCTACCTTCTCGGTATTTGGTGTACCACTCCCCTTGTCAACTGCAGCAGCCTTACGCAGTAGAACTGATGCAGGCGGCGTTTTAGTAACAAACGTAAAGCTACGGTCCGAATAAACAGTAATAACTACCGGAATCGGCATTCCGGACTCAACGTTTTGTGTTTCTGCGTTAAAGGCCTTACAGAAGTCCATAATGTTGACTCCATGTTGACCTAGCGCCGGGCCGACGGGTGGACTCGGGTTGGCCTGCGCCGCCGGTACTTGCAACTTAATATATAGCTCTACTTTCTTTGCCATGATTTAAATACGTCGCCCACGGAAACAGCGTCGAGATTTTGGTATCGAACCTTCAACGTTGACCATGTTAGTCAACCTTTCTCAACCTGAGAAAAATCTAGTTCTACAGGAGTCGATCGACCGAAAATCGTTACAGCAACAACCAACCTGCTCTTGTCGTAGTTCACCTCCTCAACAACCCCATTGAAGTCATTGAACGGCCCATCAATAACCCGGACGAGTTCGCCCGGTTCAAAGACGATTTTTGGCATCGCACGATCGGTGCCCAATTCAACACGATCGAGAATTATGCTGGCTTCGGCATCGCTGATCGGCGCCGGTTTATCAGCCTTGCCACCAATGAATCCCATCACGCGAGGAGTCTCCTTGACCAAGTGCCACGTGTCGTCGTTTAAATCCATTTCAACCAACACGTAACCAGGAAAGAATTTTCTTTCACTCCGTCTTTTCTGTCCCGCTCGCATTTCAACGACTTCCTCAGTTGGAACCAACACTTTGCCGAAGTGCTCCTGTAGATCCGAAAGTTCAATCCGCTCACCTAGTGACCGTGCTACATTTTTTTCGAAGCCCGAATATGCGTGTACGACGTACCAATGTTTTGTCATCACACTATCCAATGATCGATTTCACGAGCCACGAAAGAAAAGAATCCAAGCCCCACAAAATAAGCGAAAATAGAATCATCAAGAGAATCACGATGCCTGTGGTCTGTATTGTCTCTTGGCGAGTTGGCCAAACCACTCTCCGAATTTCTGACCGGGCTTCGCGCGCTGTTTCCCAAAGTCTCTTTCCTTTTTCGGTTTGTAGAGCAATAAGGACAGCAAAAACTGCCCCCGAAACTAACGCTAGCGCACGTATAAGGACATTAATTTCGTCGCTGTAGTACCAATTAGCCCAAATGCCACACGCAACAAGAGAAGTGACAACGATCCATTTGATGAGATCGAATGACCCGCCTTCGTTCATTAATTCAGTCTTTGAGCTCACTTCGCCTCTGTTATTGTCTGGCAGGCCAGGAGGGAATCGAACCCCCAACCTGCGGTTTTGGAGACCGCTGCTCTACCAAATTGAGCTACTGGCCTAGCTGTATTTCTCGTTATAAAAATTTAACTGACTATTTTTGTGACG
>DCBA01000018.1:0-2264 GCA_002313255.1 Gammaproteobacteria bacterium UBA1119
GGCGACGTCGTGGTGGTGACGATCAATTATCGTATGGGTGCCCTCGGCTTCCTGAACTTAAAAGAGGCCACTGGCGGGAAAATTGGGGCTACCGGTAACGAAGGGTTGTTGGACCAAGTGGCAGCGCTCGAATGGGTGAGGGACAACATTGCGGCGTTTGGCGGCGACCCGACCAACGTGACCATTTTTGGCGAAAGCGCCGGGGGCATGTCCGTGGGTTGCTTGCTCGCCATGCCGAGTGCCGAGGGACTCTTCCATAAAGCCATACTCCAAAGCGGTGCTTGTCACACGGCGCTTTCGAAGTCGGAAGCTTTGAGGGTGGCCGAGACGGTGATGGAACTGCTTGAGACCGACGATCCCGATGCACTGATGGAGCTGCCCGAGGCGACCTTGACGGAAGTCCAAACCAAGCTTAGTGCGATCGCGTCTGAACGGGGGCTAGCGGGAATGTCTTTTCAACCGGTCATCGACGGTGAGGTGTTGCCGGCGATGCCGATCGAACGCGTTCGCGCGGGCTCGGCGGCCGGAATCGCCATTATGGCGGGCTGTACGACTGAAGAGTGGAAGCTCTTTTCCGGGCTCGATCCGGCCGCGACGAACATGTCGGAAGAGGCGCTTACCGAGGCCGTCGGTGACATATTTGGCGATTTGGCCGCCGACGTCATTGGAAGTTACCGTTCCTGGCTTGCGGACAGCGGCAAGGGCACTGGTCCTGGCGACGTTTCGGCTGAGATCATGACGGATCGTGTCTTCTGGGTCCCGGCAATGATCCTGCTTGAAGCTCAGCGTGCGCATGACGCGCGGACCTACGGCTATCTTTTCGATTGGAAATCGCCGCTGATGGGGGGCGCCATGGGTGCGTGCCACGCGGTGGAGTTGGGATTCGTTTGGGGAACCTACGATAAGAACGGTGCTGACACGTTCTTCGGTGAGGGAGCAGAAGCCGACGCCCTGTCAGAATTTACGCAGGACGCATGGATACGTTTCGCCCGCACCGGGCATCCGGGTGGCGGCTCGGGACCTGCCTGGCCGAGCTACGATTCTGAAAGGCGAGCAACCATGGTTTTCTCGAGTTCGCCCGAGGTAGTCATGGATCCAGCGGATGCTATTCGAACGCTTTGGACCGGGGTGCCGGAATCTACACTTGGGACCCTGTAAACTGCATCGCAATCAAGAGGCCGTGCTTTTCGTCCAGTGCACGGACGAACGAGGAGATAACGTGCGATCGAACAGGCTAGCGTTACGAAAATCGTCACGTCGTCTTGGCGTGGGTGTAGTCGTAGCAATCACGTGGTTGATCTTCGGTCCGTACCAGGTGGCCAAGGCCGAGGCCTTGACCGCAGAAGAATTGATGAGCCGCGCGCTCGAACTGACGCGCGGAGTGAGCTCATACTCGGAACTCGTGATGCGTATCCAACGACCGGACTGGAACCGCTCGTCCACCATCGTTGCGTGGACGCGGGGACAAGACGAGGCGTTGATACGGTTCACCGCACCGGCGAAGGACGCGGGCAACGCGGTGTTAAAAAAGGGCGAGAAGATGTGGACGTTCGCGCCCGCGCTCAAGCGATCGATACGGTTGCCGAGCAGCATGATGTCCCAAAGCTGGGGCGGATCGGATTTCTCGTACAACGACCTGTCTCGATCCGATGAATTGTTGCGTTACTACGATCTTTCCGTCGTCGGGACAACGGTCGAGGATGGCCATACGATTTACACCATTGATGCGGTGCCCCACGACGACGCGCCGGTCGTCTGGGGTAAAGAGACCATGGTCGTCCGGGACGATTACGTGATGCTGTCGCAGACCTATTTTGATCAATCGATGACGCCGATCAAACGGCTCGAAACGAAACGGATCGCTGAGCTGGGTGGCCGCACGATAGGCGTCTTGATGCGTATGTCAAACCTCGAAGAGCCACAAGAATGGACCGAGATCGAATACGTCGAAGCCGACTTTAATGCCGACGTCGCCGATCGTAAGTTCACTTTATTTTCGCTGACGTCGGGTCGTTAAATCGGACCATGGGTTACTAGACGATGAGCGCTGGATTTTCGTTGATGTTTGTCCGCGTCGGATGGCGAAATTTATGGCGGAATCGGGGGCGGACCTGGCGAACCGCGGCGAGCATTGCCGTCGGTGCGGCGATTGTGATTTTCGGGATGTCTATACAAAAAGGCATGTATGGGGACATGATCGATCTGGCCACACGGCTTGGCAGCGGTCATCTGCAGGTCCAGCACACCCAATACCTCGATGATCC
>DCBA01000018.1:2679-6598 GCA_002313255.1 Gammaproteobacteria bacterium UBA1119
ACGACGGTTCGTGCTGAAGCGTTCGCGCTGGTTTCGATTGGTGAAAAGAGCGTGGGTGCGTTGATCCAAGGTGTCGATCCTGAACGTGAACGTGTGGTCTCGGATTTACCGAAGAGTCTTTCGCGCGGGACCTATCTTGCGCAATCGGATCATGCGTATGTCGGTGCGGGGCTAGCGCGCAATCTTGGTGTCGATTTGGGCGATGAGGTCGTCGTCTTGGGGACCGGTGTTGGGGGCAGTGTTGCGGCCATGGTGTTGACCGTGGGCGGTATCATGGAAACGGGTCAATCGGCCGTCGACCGCTCGGTGGTACAGGTTGCATTGCCCGCTCTCCAAGCTGCCTTTGGCTTGGGTGACGGAGGTCATCGTGTTGTCGTCAATTTACATAACATTGACGCCATTGATCGAGCGGTAGAGGCAATCCAACCGATGCTGACGCGAGGCTCCGTGATTCGTGACTGGAAGGTGTTGATGCCCGACGTTGAGCAGGCTATTGCCCTTGATCGAGTGATGGGTGAGTTCGTATACGTGATCCTCATCCTGATTGTGGTCTTTAATATTGGCAACACGTTGGTGATCACGATTCTTGAACGAACGCGGGAATTCGGGTTATTGCTCGCGATCGGAATGCGCCCGCAAGCGATCATGGGCATGATCGTTGTTGAGGCACTCGCCCTATGGCTGGTGGGCTGCCTGCTCGCCTGGGTGTTAAGCGCGGCGCTGCTCGCGTACCCGGTGATGGTGGGTATTCCTTTAGAGTCGATGGGGGTCGAAGAGTTGATCGAGGGATTTGGTATCCCGGTTCCCGATGCCTTGTATGGTGGCGTTGATGCTCGGACAGTGCTGATGGGCCCGCTCGCGATCGGGGCTGGTGGGCTACTCGCGTCGATGTTTACAATGATGCGTATCAGGCGGCTGCAGCCGGTTGAGGCATTAAGAGATGAAGAATAATGACTGAGATCGCGATGCCGTCGACATCGGTCAATGCGCCCCGCTCGATCGTCCACCTGTCGGTGGTTTCGGTTGCCTGGCGGAGTCTTTGGCGCAACAAGCGGCGCACCTCGTTAATGGTGTCCAGCGTGGCCTTTGTTGTCTTCCTGATTGTCGTGATGCACTCGCTGCAGGTTGGTGTATTTAGCACCATGATTGATATGCAGGCGGACCTGTTGCATGGGCACGCTCAAATTCAACACCCGAGTTATAACGACGATCCTCGGGTTGAGTACACGGTGCCGCATGCTGCCGCGGTGCTCGATCGCATTCGGTCGGACCCGCGGGTGCGAGTGGCGACGCCGCGTGTCATGACCTATGGGCTGGTATCGGTCGGCGAAAAGAGTGTTGGCGCCATGGTCGTTGGGACGGATCCGGAGCAAGATTTTGCAACGTTAAGGACCAGCGTGGCTGCTGGACGCTATTTGCAACGAGACGGTGAAGCCGTGGTCGGTAGCGTGCTTGCGCGGAACCTCGGGGTGGATGTTGGCGATGAAATCGTCTTCCTAGGATCGGGCAAAGAGGCGGGCGTTGCGGCGCTTGTTTCCACAGTGGTCGGCACATTCACCAGCGGCATGGCAGCGCTTGATCGTTCCCAGGTGTACGTCACGTTGTCTGATCTTGGCGACGCGCTGGGTCTTACCGATGAAGTCCACGTGATCGCGCTGCAACTCGACTCGTACACGACGAGTCGGCCACTCGTTGATGGCTACAACGGGGAAATCCTCGGAAATCGATTAATCAATTGGGAGACGTTGCTGCCCGAGCTCGCTCAACAATTTGAAATCAAGATCATTGGGTCCGTTGCGTTCTATGTGCTGTTTGTTGTGCTGGTGACGTTTGGTGTCGTGAACGCGTTCATCATGACGGTGTTCGAGCGTACACAAGAATTCGGGGTTCTACTCGCGCTCGGTATGAGGCCGGGGACAATCGTTGGGATGCTTCAGATTGAAGCTTTGTGTATGTCCGTCCTTGGCCTGGTGGTGGGTATGAGCGTGGCCGGGGTTGCGGTCTCGTTTACGCAAATCCCTATCGCGTCTCTCGGGGAGAACTTGAATGACATCTATGCGACTTTGAACATACCCGAAGTACTCAGTGGTCGTTTCAGCGTGGGGGCCGCGATCGTCACCGTCGTCGTCATTGTGGTTGCGACGCAACTGGCGGCGATTTTTTCGACGCTTAGGTTGTATCGGATGAAGGTGGTCGAAGCTCTCGTGGCGGAAGAATAGCTATGTCGTTGGTAAAAGTTGGCCAACTGGCGTGGCGTAATCTCTGGCGCCAGCGTCGACGAAACGTGACCATGCTCGTGGCGCTTTCGTTTGCCGTGATGGGGGTGGTTTTTCTCAATGCGTTTCTACGGGGCATGACTGCGCAGATGGCGGACAGTGCCGTGAATAACATGCAAGGACATGTGAAGGTCTTGCAGCCGGGTTACCTGGATGATCCCGGCATCGGCAAGAGCTTTGTGCTCGAGTCCGAGTGGTCGCCCGAGATACCAGCGGGACAGATGCAGGGTTGGGCACGACGCGTGCGGGTACCCGCGGTGATCATGAGCGAACGGGAAACGCGAGGGATCGAGTTTATCGGGATTGATCCGGCCCAAGAATCGATTTCTTTTGTTGCCGACTGGACGATTGAAGGCGAAGGATTACAGGGCCCCGACGATCGGCGCATTCTCGTTGGCAAATCGCTCGCAGAACAACTTGAAACCGTGGCAGGACGGCGGCTAGTGATCATCACCCAGGGCGCGGACGGTCGCAGCCGCGAGGCCGGTTATCGGATCGCCGGGACGTATCAAAGCGAATTCTCGGCGGTCGAGAAGCTTTATGTTTTTACTGGTATTGAGGCAGCCCAGGCACTACTCGCATCGGACGCAGTCACCGAGGTGTCGGTGCGGCTGACGGACGCAAAACATCAACCGACCGTACTCGAGAGCCTGATCGCAACGTTCATCGGTCTGAACGTGTTCACCTGGCAAACGCTGGAACCCATGGCTGCTGCGATGATGCAGCTCTCCGATGCCATGATCTATATCTTATTCATTATTATTATGACGGCACTCGTGTTCGGTCTCGTGAATACGGTGGTGACCGCGATCATGGAGCGCTACCGCGAGATCGGCATGCTCCGCGCGCTAGGCATGCGCGCAAGCGCCGTGTTGCTACAGGTCGTGGCCGAATCGACATTGATTATGTTACTCGGCGTGGCGATCGGAACGGCGGCTGGAGCTGGCATATGCTTGTGGTTGTCCGATGGCATTGACCTCTCGGCGTTTGCCGAAGGGCTAGAAGGTTTTGGGATGACCTCAAATGTGCTGGTTCCGGTTGTATTGCTCGGCGATCTAGCGTTTGTTGTGATGGCCAGCGTGGTAATGGGCGTCGTCGCGAGTTTCTTCCCGGCGTTACGCGCTGTGCGACTAAATCCCTTAGAGGCGATGCGACATTGAGGAGTAGAGCATGAATACAGTGGCGAGATGCCATAGCGTTTCTCGAATCTACGACGATGAGGTTGCGCCCGTGCATGCGCTCAGGAATGTCGATTTCCACCTCGAACGGGGCGAATTCGTGAGCCTAGCGGGACCCTCGGGATCGGGTAAGTCCACCTTGCTGCACGTGATCGGTGCCTTGGACGAACCCACCGACGGATCGGTGGAAGTGGACGGTGTGTCACTCGATGGATTAAAGGCCCGGGAGCTATCGGACCTTCGGCTTGAAAAAATCGGTTTCGTGTTTCAAGCCTTCAACCTGATCCCTGTACTTACGGCCCGAGAAAACGTTGAATTCATCATGCAGCTGCAGGGGATTGATTCGGCCTCGAGGCGGGAACGAGCGGAAGAGGCGCTCAGATCGCTCGATCTAGGGGAGCTGGCAGATCGGCGGCCCAATGAGATGTCGGGGGGTCAGCAGCAACGTGTCGCCATTGCGCGCGC
>DCBA01000113.1:0-12278 GCA_002313255.1 Gammaproteobacteria bacterium UBA1119
GCACAACATTCTGACTTCGTTTATCGCAATCTGCTACAGGCGACTATGTCGGCGCGCCTTTCCGACCAACAGTACGCACACGCGTTAGACAGTGTTGCCGCCCTCGATTCTGAAGACAAAAGTACCGAAGCGAGCGTGCGACGTTCTCAAGTAGCACGCTTTCGGGAATGGAATGCATTGAATGAACAACGAACGCATCTGCGTTGGGCATGGCACGATTTCTTTAACGAATACGATGTACTTCTTACGCCGGTTATGGCAACGGCCGCATTTCCTCATGACCATCGACCCATGCGTGAGCGAAAAATCCAAGTGGATAACTCGCCGCAGGATTATGGAACGCAGGTGTTTTGGTCCGGCCTCACGTGCGGCTCTTACCTCCCGTCAACCGTTATTCCGACCGGTCTCAATGACCAAGGGTTGCCGATAGGCATTCAAATTGCCGGGCCAGAATACGGTGATCTCATCACGATCGGGGTAGCAGAACTGCTCGAACAAGAAGGCTTTACTTTCACTCCGGCACCCGACTTTTTGTGAACCAAGCGACAGCGTTAGCGCATCCGAATATTGCCCTGGTTAAATATTGGGGAAAGCGAGCTGGCAAAACCAATATCCCGGCAACACCTTCACTGTCCATCACACTCGATACCTTAGTTACGCAAACGTCGGTACGAGAGTCTGAACAAGACCAAATCGAGATCGACGGTACCGTTGTGTCGGACAAGAAAATCGAAGATTTCCTCATTCAGTTGCGTGCCGCCTATTCTCTGCCACCGCTGTCGATTGAGTCGTTCAGCAACTTCCCCGCCAGCGCCGGTTTAGCGTCATCCGCTTCAGGATTCGCAGCGCTCCTGACCGCTATAGACGCCGCCTTTAGACTCGAGATGAGTACGTCCGAGCGCTCGATATGGGCCCGGAGAGGCTCAGGATCCGCTGCCCGGTCGATTTTCGGTGGTTTCGCTAGTCTGGAAGAAGAAAACGGGGATTGGTGTGCGCGAAACGTGCTCCCCATGGAGGCCTGGCCGTTGAAAGTCGTCATTGCCATCACATCTGAAACGGCAAAGAACGTAGGGTCCACTGAGGGCATGGAGCGTTCCGAACAGACGTCCCCCTATTTCGGTGCTTGGACAGAATCAACGAAGTCGGATCATGCCGCGGCTCTATTAGCGGTTTCCCAACGAGACTTTTCGCGGCTCGCGAGCATTGCGGAATCCAGTTGTCTAAAAATGCACGCGCTGATGTTGTCATCGCAACCACCCTTGTCCTATTGGAATGGGGCGACGGTTGAGACTATCGCCGCGGTGCGCGAGCTTCAGGGCGCAGGGGTACGCGTGTTCTTCACGATCGACGCTGGGCCACAGGTTAAGGCTCTATGTCAAGAAGATGCCACCGACGTCGTCGCCGAGCGGCTCGCGAGTGTGCCTGGCGTATTGAGAACTCTGGTTTGTGGGCTCGGGCCCGGCGCTTATGTCGATCAACCGCGTTGAATCCAGTGCCCCGGGCAAGCTCGTTTTATCCGGCGAATACGCCGTACTGGCCGGTGCAAAGGCACTCGTTGCTGCAGTGGATCGACGAGTCGTATGTTTGCTGCATCGACGGAACGAAGCCGACTGGTCGTTTAAGAGCAGGGGTTACTTTTTCGAGTCGTCCCACACGGTGGACGAACTCTTCCGTGACTTGCCCGACGAAGACCCTGCTCGTTTCATCGCGCATCTGTCGACACCCAATGCCCTGCCTCGTCACGCAGCGGTGACCATCGACTCGTCGCCCTTCTACCTCCACAAACAAAAACTTGGGATCGGATCGAGCGCCGCCGTGACGGTAGCACTAGGTAATGCCCTTGCCGCGCTCGACGGACACGAAATGGGTGTTGAGCGACTGCAACAGGCCCATCGTACCTTTCAGCGCGGTGTCGGTAGCGGCCTGGACGTTGCTGCCGCATACCGTGGCGGTGTCATCCTGTATCAGAATAACCAAGCCGAAACACATGGTATCGACCCAAATGTGCACTATGGCTTCGTTTTTGCCGGGGAGAGCACTCAAACGCCTCGCATGATTGCTCGGTTTAACGAATGGCGTGGCGAAACGACCCCGACCAGTTTGGCCGAGCTAGTCTCCACAGCCAACGGAGTTGTGGAGGCATCCCTGCAAGCAAATGCCTTCATGTCCTGCATGAAAGACTACATCGGCGCATTAGTGCAGTTGGACCAAGATGCGCAAATCGGTATTTTCGGTCCCGGTCACAAAGCTGCAATGGGTCTTGCCGAAAGGCACGGCGTACTCTATAAACCCTGCGGGGCTGGGGGCGGTGATATGGGCGTTGCCTTTAGCACCGAGGACGGAGCGTTGACGAGGTTTAAGCGCGACGTCGAGGAACAGGGTCTAAACGTAGTACGGCTGGAGATTGCAGACGATGGCGTCCAAGTCCGAACAGGATAATAGCTCCAGAATCCCCAATTTCTTCAAACTCGACGTTAAGGAACGCGTTCGCGCCTTGCATCAACGGGGGCTTATCACCGATAGCGATCTTCGCGCTCTCGAAACCAGCGATCACACACTAAAGCTCCATATCGCCGACAAGATGATCGAGAACGTAATTGGCGTACTCGGATTACCCGTGGGCCTTGGGCTCAATTTCTTAGTCAACGGCAAAGACTACGTCGTTCCGTTGTCCATCGAGGAACCCTCAATCGTGGCTGGACTTTCTGGTGCTGCTCGCACCGCTCGTCTATCCGGTGGATTTGAAGCGCGCACGACTGACCCAATCCTTATCGGCCAGGTTCAAGTTGTAAACCTCGATGACCCCGAAAGACGAAAACAAGAACTTCTCGACCGTTCAGAAGAAATTCTCAACTTGGCAAACAGCTTGCATCCAAAAATGCTGGCACGCGGCGGCGGAGCCAAAGACATCGAAGTATTTTTACATCAAGCACCAGAAGACGGCCGACAGATGCTAGTCCTGCACTTATTGGTCGATACACGAGACGCAATGGGCGCCAACGTTGTTAACGGTATGTGCGAAGGAGTCGCATCCCTCATCGAAACGATTTCAGGTGGAAAAGTCTTTCTCCGCATACTTTCCAACTTGACTGATCGGGCTCTGGTTCGCGTCCGCACTCAAATTCCCGTCCAAAATCTTCAGGTCAAAGGGTTTTCTGGGGAACAGGTTCGAGACGGGATCATACTCGCCAACGATCTAGCCCGAGTCGATCCGTACCGGGCCACCACGCACAATAAAGGCATTATGAACGGAGTCGATGCCGTCGCAATCGCCACCGGTAACGATTTCCGAGCGATCGAGGCCGCCGCTCACGCCTATGCGGCTCGCGATGGCCAATACCGTGCTTTGACTCGTTGGTACCGTAGCGATGAAGGAGATCTTATCGGCGAAATCGAAATGCCCATGAAAGTCGGGACGGTGGGTGGATCGTTAGAAACCAACCCTACCGTACGAATCAACCATCGGTTGTTGGGATCACCCAACGCGGCCGAACTGGCCAGCGTCATGGGTGCGGTAGGACTTGCCCAAAATTACGCCGCACTTCGATCACTGACCACCGCGGGTATCCAACAAAACCACATGACGTTACATGCTCGCAGCGTCGCGTCAACCGCCCAAGTACCCGAAGAACACTTTGATACCGTGGTCGACGCGCTCATTGAAAGCGGCGACATCAAAGTATGGAACGCGCAGGAAATCCTCAAACGGCTGCAAAACAACACCGCCGTCGCCCAAGGCACTGAACCCCGAAGTTACGCCAGTGGAAAAATCATCCTCCTAGGCGAACACGCGGTTGTGTACGGTCGACCCGCTCTCGCGGCGCCCATACCACTGGCAGTCGAAGCGCGCGTGGTCGATTCGGCAGATACTGTTCTCTTAATTCCTCGTTGGGGGATCGAGCAGCGCGTTCCGCCGATGTCAGAAAACCCGCAAGGAGTCACAGGAATCCTGGCACTACTTTTGGAGCGATTAGATTTAGCGTCCCGAGCACTCACTATTGAAGCCTTCCCCAACGTACCGCGCGCCATGGGCCTCGGTGGGTCGTCTGCCCTCGCCGTTGCCGTGATAAGAGCACTTTCCGATCATTTCAAGCTTGATCTCAGCAACGAACGCGTCAACGAACTTGCATTCGAATGCGAGAGAGCGGCACATGGCACACCGTCCGGAGTTGACAACACCATTGCTACCTACGGATCCACCCTACTATTCGAAAACAACGGGTCGCCATCGTTCCAAGAAGTTCGTCCTGCAGGCAGCGTTTCGATCGCAATCGGTATTTCGGGAAAAGAAAGTTTGACGGCAACAACCGTCGCGCAAGTACGGAAAGCGTGGGAACGACAACCCGAACGCTACGAGCGTATTTTCGATCAGATTGGTGATTTGACCCGAGCCGGTACCGAAGCGCTGCAAGATGGGGCTTATCAGGAGCTTGGCGAACTGATGAACCTCTGTCAGGGCTACCTCAATGCACTCCAAGTATCGACACCAGAACTTGAAGAACTCATACACATCGCGCGGAGGCGCGGCGCGGTCGGTGCCAAACTCACCGGCGGCGGCGGAGGCGGCAGCGTTATCGCTCTATGTCCCGATGGCGCTGACGACGTCGTCGACGCAATGCAAAATTCAGGTTTCGAAGCGCTCTCTTTCGAACTGGCTTAACCTGACCGTCCGGTTGCCAAGCAATATCAGGCAGGGTCAAACTCAACCGCCCTTTTCCACGTGTCCTTGAGGAAATAGTTATGCCAACGCACGCGCAGGTAGTGGTCTTACCCCAAGAAACAGGACCTTTGCAGATCCAGGACGTCGTCTTACCCGACCCCGGTCCGACTCAAGTCGTCGTCCAACAATACGCATCAGGCGTTTGTCACTCGCAACTTCATCAGATGCATCGGCCCCGCAAGAGTCCGGTACTTCTCGGTCATGAATCGACCGGGATCGTTATCGGAAAAGGCACCGACGTTACTCATCTCGACGAAGGCGACACGGTGCTGGTGACGTGGGTTCCACGCGACGCCGCAAACGCAGACACGACACCTTCTGCTGCGATTCTAGATGTCGATGGTGGACAGGCTATTTCTCCGAATGTCTTTACGTGGGCGGATCACACCATTGCCGATCAACAATACGTGGTCAAAGCTGACGCTTCGATCAAGAAAGATGTTACCGCCATCATAGGATGTGCCGTCATGACCGGTGCGGGTGCGGTCATCAACACCGCGAACGTTCAGAAAGGCAATAGTGTGGCAATCTTTGGCGTCGGCGGCGTTGGTTTGTCTGCGGTGGTCGGAGCCAGAATGCGCGGCGCGGACCCCATCATCGCGGTCGATCTTGACGATGAAAAACTGGCATTTGCCAAGCGTTTCGGTGCGACTCACGGAATTAATGCGAGCCAAGTCGATGCGATCGCGGCGATCCACGAATTAACGGGAAAGCCCGAACAAACATCCTTTGCGCATCGGCCCGTGACCGGTGTCGATTTCGCGTTCGACTGCATCGGCCTCAAACAGACCATGGAACAGATCGTTCCTGCTTGTCGCGGCGGACACTTTGGCGCTTGTCAGGGGGGAACGGCCGTCCTTGTTGGCGTCCCGTCTACTACGGTCGAACTGAACGCTATAGAAATCCTGGTGCAAGAGAAGCAGTTCCGCGGCAGTATTGGGGGTTCCTGTTCCCCTGACCACGACTTTCCGATGTTTCTCGATTGGCACGCGAACGGCGATCTCGACCTGGAGTCCATGGTGACCGAGCGTTTCTCCATCGACGCCATTAACGAAGCAACCACGGCACTCGAAGAGGGTCGTATTTCAGGCCGAGCAATACTGGAGTTTCAACACTGACGTGCAATCCAACCGATTCCGAATAGTCCAACCCACAACCCTACTTTCCGGTTAATCGTTAAATGCGAATTGCCACCTGGAACGTTAATGGCCTGCGGGCGCGACTAGAGTACATTTTGATGTGGCTCAATGACCGACAACCCGACGTCGTCGGGCTTCAGGAACTCAAAGTCACCGACGAGGACTTTCCACACGAGCCATTTGTTAAAGCAGGTTACCGGACAGCGACACATGGTCAAAAAAGTTGGAATGGAGTCGCGATCCTTGCGCGGCAACCATTCGAACTCACCCAACGCGGACTGCCGGGTCAGGAAGACTTCGGCGCACGCCTAATTTCAGCCAACATTGGTGGTCTCGACTTTACGACCGTTTATTGCCCCAACGGAAAGGACGTCGCACATGCAGATTATCCTCGCAAATTGCGCTGGTTCGACGATCTCGCCGACTTCTGGACCAAGAATCATCTTAGTACCGATAACGCCATTCTCTGTGGAGATTTCAATATCGTGCCGAACGCCTTGGACAGTTGGAACGGAGCATCGGCTGAAGGCACCGTTTTCCACACCCAAGATGAACGTAATCGCTTACAAGCGATCATGGATTTGGGCTTGACGGATTTGTTTAGAGACCGGTTCCCCAACGAACAACAGTTTTCGTGGTGGGACTATAGGGGCGGGGCGTTTCACCGCGCGCAAGGACTCCGGATCGACTTCATTCTTGGCAACGAAAACGTTCGCACCCGTACACGGGAGATTTCGATCGATCGGGACTACCGAAAGAAAAAGGACACCCTCACCGCTTCAGATCACGCACCCGTAATCGTCGAATTGGACTGACGGATTCGGTAAGTCGTCTCGTCAGACTTTCTCCCACTGAACAAGAGTAAACGATGGTTCCACATCACGATGATGTTCAAAGAATGCCTGCACCGGTGTTCCGATCTCAACCGATTGTTCCGCGTCACCCATCAAATTACCGACCAGCCGCACATTGCTACATTCCGGCATTTCCACCAGCACGATAATGTAAGGTCCCTGATCTTTCAGAGCAGGATGAACGGGATGCCATACCCTTTCGTAACTGTAGATATTGCCTACGGGACGAACCTCTTGGAAGCCAACATCTTCGCTATGGCAACGGTGACATATCCATTCCGGACCCCATTGAAACTCATGACACGAGCCACACCGCTGCAGCATCAACACATCGCGGCTCGCGGCTTCCCAAAATGGCGAATCAAGCCCATCTGGCGCCGGAACAGGCTTCGGTAAACCGGAGTTTAAATAACTCATAGTGTCGCTTCCGTACCGAAAATCGATGAACTGACGGGCGTCACCATCGGTCCGGATGCGACGAGCGCAACGTCCGCATCGTCGACTTGGTTCGTTGACTGACCTCGGATCTGTCGAACGGCTTCAATATTGAGACCGAGTCCGTGCATGTAACATTCCGCCAGGTTGCCTCCGCTGGTATTGGTTGGCAGTTTCCCAGACGGGGCGATGAGGTTGTCTTTGACAAAAAATTCGTTGCAGCCGTCCGGATCACAGAATTGATGTTCCACCATGCTCATGAGCACGCCACCGGTAAAGTTTTCGTAGCACTGCAAGACGTCGACGTCCGCTGGTTTTACCTGTGCCATGTCGTAAAGCCTTGGTGCCACCGTTTTGAACGTCGATGAGGCGTAATCAGGCGTGTTGTGCACAGACGCACCGGCCCGGTAATGGGACCCCGACAACGCGCTTAAAATATAAGCCGGTTTATGAGGGAAATCTCGGGCCCGCTCTGCGGCGACCAGTACCATCGCAGCAGCCCCGTCATTCTCTAAACAACAGTCGAACAAATGAAAGGGTTCGACAATCCAACGCGAATTATCATACTTTTCTTCATCCAGTGGTCGACCGTACATCACCGCCCGGGGATTATTTTGAGCATGATGGTATGACGCCAGCGAAATCGCTCTCAACGCATTTTGTTCCACGCCGTGATCATGCATAAAACGCGTGACTTTCATGGCGAAACTCTGTGCAGGCGACATTAAACCGTAGGGGATAGTATGTGCCCCATCACCCGCAATCACATCGCGCTGAGGACCTTGTCCGAATCGGCCGAATTGACCCTGGGCCAATGCCCGGAACACAACGACGCACTCGGCCATGCCCGTCGCAACGGCGGCGGCCGCATTGGCAATGGCTCCCGAGCCTCCTCCGCCACCACCACCCCACTGCATATTGGAAAATCGTAGATCGTCTATTCCCAGTGCCGCCGCTAGGTGTGAGGGGTCACTTCGATCATTCGAGAACGACGCAAAACCGTCGACTTGCTTTGGCGATATGCCGGCATCCTCGCAAGCGGCAAGAATCGCTTTTAAGGCAAGCTTGAACTCTGCGTCTGGCGCTTCGCCCCGCTTGTAGTACTGCGTTTCACCGAGTCCGACGACCGCAACCTTCCCTCGAACTGTTCGTGACATAGATTCCCCCCAGCGACCCTCGACCATACAACAATTCAGGTTAGTATGTCCGGCTCGACAGGGAGAGACAGCCATGCCCATTAATCCAGATGCCGTCGGTGAAACCGGAGGCCCAGTGAAACGCAGTTGGAATTCAAAAGACGCCCTACTCTACGCCGTTGGCATAGGCGCGGGTACCAGCGATCTAGAATTCACCACCGAGAACACGAACAACACGACACAACGTGTATTGCCCACCTTTGCCGTCATTATTGGCGGTGGTGGTGCCCCGATGAACAAGATTGGAAGTTTTAATCCGATGTTAATGGTGCACGGGGAACAAGGCATCGAGCTCCTCGACGAGATTCCGCCGGACGGCGAGATAGAAAGCACCGGTCGTATTGCGGCAATCTGGGACAAGGGGAATGCCGCCGTAATCGAAACGGAATCCGAAGCAGTTAGTGTGGCGACCGGAAAGCCTTTGCTCAAAACCCGTTCCATGCTGTTTTGCCGTGGTGAAGGCGGTTGGGGAGGCGATCGGGGACCCTCCGAGAAAGTCGCGTTTCCGGATGCTGAGCCAACTCACCAAGTGACCTATACCACGCGTGAAGACCAGGCTTTGACTTATCGACTTTCAGGTGACCGCAATCCGCTACATTC
This sequence comes from Gammaproteobacteria bacterium UBA1119, assembly GCA_002313255.1. Taxonomy (GTDB): domain Bacteria; phylum Pseudomonadota; class Gammaproteobacteria; order Pseudomonadales; family Azotimanducaceae; genus UBA11889. The sequence continues at coordinate 8,945 of DCBA01000113.1, forward strand.
GGATCCTTCGTTTGCGACCATGGGTGGCTTCGATAAACCGATTTTGCATGGACTTTGCACGTATGGATTTACCGGTCGAGCCCTTCTAAGCGAACTGTGCGGCAACGACCCCTCGAAGTTTCGATCCATGAACGCTCGCTTCTCAAAACCCGTCATACCTGGGGATGCGCTAACGGTCTCCATTTGGGTCGATGGAACTACAGCGCTCTTCCGCACAACGAACCAGGATGGCGATGTGGTGATCGACCAGGGCGTCTGTACGTTCAATTAACCGAGATTGGGATGGTGATCGAAACCAATGGCTGATTCGATCACTGAACCGATCTCGATCAGACGGCGTTCGCCGAGGTACGGACCGATCAGCTGAAAACTCCGAGGCAACCCCGACGTATTAAGATCGAGCGGTAGCGTCAGGGTCGGGTGACCCGAATAATCGAAAGGCGCCGTAAACGTCAGCATTGGCGCAGCATCTCCCCCATCGCCGGCATCCTGCCCCATCGAATCCACCCGTGGGGGACACATAGGCATGCATGGTGAAAGAACCACATCGACCGACGAGAGAACGCTATCCAATTCGTGTCTGAATCGCTCACGCGCCCGTTCAAGACCAGCGTATTCAAGCGCCGTCGCCTTCTCAGAACCGTACTCAAGCAATCGGCGAAGTGATGGCCCGTATTCGCTCGCCTTGGACGGATAGGTCGATCGGTGGGCAAAGGCGCATTCGACGCTACACGTTACCATCCAACGTTCAATAAGTTCTTGCCGTTCGGGCAACGTTATTTCGACAATTTGTGCGCCCGTGTCACGACAATGTTCCACGGCTATCCGAGTCGATTCCTGAACGGACGTTTCGACCCCACCCTCGCAATAAGACCAATCAACCCCAACAACCGTATCGGTTAAATCCTGCGCACTCGGCGCCAGATAATTGGGGACCTCCGCTTTTAGGGATGTCGGATCATTCGGGTCAAAACCGGCAATCGCTTGGAGCATACGAGCCACATCTTCCACGGAGCGGGCCATGGGTCCAAAGTGATCCAGTGAATCCGCCAATGCGAACCCGCCGTATCGACTCACTCTGCCATATGTTGGCTTCATTCCAACCAAACCACAGCAGGCTGAAGGAAAACGGATACTACCTCCGGTATCTGTTCCAATGGCCCCGTGTGCCATACCGGCTGCCACCGCTACTCCCGACCCCGATGAGGAAACCCCGGTCCAGTGGTCAACGTTCCATGGATTCTTTGGCGGCGTTACTTCCGGATGATGCTCCGCGTACGCACCTTCCGTAAGTTTCACCTTACCGAGAGAAACCGCGCCTGCTTCATCGAGCCGTTGCACTACCGCGGCGTCTTTTTCCGGGCACCATTCGCGATGCATATACATGCCACCACTCGTCGGTATGCCCCGCGTCCATAGGAGATCCTTTAGGCCTATCGGCGCGCCATGCAGAACGCCGAGCGGCGCACCCTCGCGCTGACGCGCATCAAGTGCTTCAGCTTGCTGAATGGCTTGGTCAGCAGTCACCGTTACGTACGCGCCAAGCGCCGGTTCCAAATCTTCTATGCGTTGAAGCATCGCCTCGATGACGTTGACGACCCGAAGCTCACCACTTTTAGTTTTTCGGCAAATATCGGAAAGCGAGCTGTAGTGGAGGTCCATCGTAGGCCTTCAGGCGGCACGAACGTCAAAGATCTTCCCGGGATTCAAAATTCCATTGGGATCGAGAGCCGATTTAAGCGAGCGCATCAGGCGGACTTCTTCATCCGTTCGCGAAATATCCAAATAGCGTTTTTTCTCTAGCCCCACGCCGTGTTCGGCAGACACCGATCCACGAATCGAACGAAGCGGCTCGTAAACACAGCAATTTACCTCGTGATGCACTTGGCTATCGGTACCCGCCGAAATCGCAAAGTGAATGTTGCCATCCCCGATATGGCCGAACGTAAAATTTTGGTACTCCCCAAATGACTCAGCGAGACGACGGTTCACCTCGTCGACGTAATCACGCATTTTTGAGATACGCATGCTGACGTCATATATGAAAACCGGCTCGAAGCGATTGACCTGCTCAACGTCATCGCGCATGGCCCAAAGTTCGCGGCGCTGTGCTTCGTTCTCGGCCAATACCGCGTCTTGAACCAGCCCCGCTTCAAAAACCTCAGTAAGCGCCGATTCCAAGCGGGCGCGATCGGTTTCTGAGTCGCCGCCCATCGCTTCGATTAACACGTAATAGGGGTACGTTTGATCAAGCGGCGGTTTTTGTTGCGCCGGTTCTGTCGTGACCAAACAATAAAACTCATTCCACATCACCTCGAATGCCGACAGGGTTCCGCCGAGCTTCCCATCCATCACTTTCAGCAATTCTGGTAACTGCTCGAATTGGTCGACGGCGACGAGCAGGGTTTCCTGGCTACGTGGTTGTTCGCGTAATCTAAGGACGGCGCGCGTAACGACGCCAAGGCTCCCCTCGGTACCTATAAAGAGTTGTTTTAGGTCGTATCCGGCATTGTTCTTGATCATCTCGTTCATCGACGAAACCACCGTACCGTCGGCAAGAACCGCTTCTAGACCAAGCACCATGTCCCGTGTCATGCCGTAGCGCAGCACTCGGTTGCCACCGGCATTGGTCGCGATATTTCCGCCGACGGTAGAACTACCGCGCGCGCCAATATCCAACGGATACATGAGGCCCGAATTCTCCGCGACTTCCTGAACCGTCTGCAGAACGACGCCACTTTCCACAGTCATGGTCCGATCAACCACGTTTATTTCCTCAACCTGATTCATTCTTTCCAGCGATAGTGCAATATCCTCGGTTTCAGTAATCGCACTTTCGACCAGGCCGGTGAGGCCTCCATGGGGCACCACCGACTGACCTATGTCATTGCAAATTCGCAAGATGTCGCTGACTTGTTTCGTGTTTCTAGGACGTACGATTGCGGACGCTTTGATGCCATCACTCCGCCAAATGCCACTCGCTCTAGAATGAACATCATGGCCCGTGAGGACGCCGCCTGGCCCGGTAATGTTTTCCAACTGGGCTAGCAGATCACCCATACGGTCTTCTCCCCACGCCAATTCATCACGTACACACTCTACTACAGTGCAAAGCTTTGTCTCTGGACCCTCCCTTGACACTCATCGCCGGCCGAAAAGCGCCAAGGCCCCGATTCGAACACTTTTCACCGACTGTTCCTCAGACGAAATTCCTTATTCTTTTTGTCTACCTATAATGCTCGGGGATCGATATGATCCGTGGAAAAGTCAACTCGGATACCAGACGAGCGGAGACCATGCACAAACGTAGAGGGCTAATTCCTCTAGCGAGCCT
>DCBA01000113.1:12691-25187 GCA_002313255.1 Gammaproteobacteria bacterium UBA1119
CTCAACCGACCGAGAGCGAACTCAACGCTGCGTCGCGGTTTGCATCGCGGGCATCGCTCGGCATGAACTACGATCAAATTCGTGCCCTCTCGATCAAGGGTCACGATTCCTGGCTCGAAGAACAATTCGCTCTACCTGTTGAATACCACGACGAGATGGTCGCCGATTTAATTCAACGGACCGAAGACGGCGAATTCGACGAAGCAACGAATGCCGATAACCTACCGTTTGTATTCCGTCGCTACGTCTGGTGGCACCGGGCGTTCAGTTCCGACGACGTCCTTCGGCAACGGATCGCTTTTGCGCTCAGCGAGATTTTCGTCGTCTCCGAAGTCGGCGGACTGGGCGACACCGAGCGGGCATTACCTAATTTCTACGACGTCCTACTCGCCCATGCCTTTGGCAATTATCGAAGCTTATTGAGCGCCGTCACCCTGCATCCTTCGATGGGTTTCTATCTTAGTCATGTGAACAACAGCAAAGCCGATCCCGACAACAACATCTACCCTGATGAAAACTTCGCCCGGGAAAATATGCAGCTTTTTTCCATTGGGCTTTATGACATGAATCCTGACGGTTCATACAAATACGGTACCAATGGCGACCTTATCCCAGCCTATACCGACGACGATATCCGCGAATTTGCCAAGGTCTTCACAGGGCTCAGTTGGGGCGGCACCTATGCGCGATTTGGCCGGCGCTGGGCGAATTACGTTGTGCCGATGGAAATGTTCGATGAACACCATGAGCAAGGAACCAAGAAATTATTGAACGGTTTCGAGATTCCGGCGGGGCAAACCGGCATGGAGGACATCGAAGATGCCATCGACAATGTCTTCAACCACGCCAACGTAGGGCCGTTTATCGGCCGACAACTCATTCAGCGCCTAGTGACCTCAAACCCGTCACCTCAGTATGTACGACGCGTTGCCGAGGCGTTTGCCGACAATGGATTGGGCGTTCGCGGCGACATGAAGGCCGTTATTCGCGCTGTGCTCTTGGACCCGGAAGCGACGGCAGACCCGGGAACCTATACTCAATTTGGGAAACTACGCGAACCCATCTTGCGGATCGTCAGTATCGGACGTCAATTCCATATCCAGAACACCAGCGAATATTTTTTCCATGGCGGCTATTGGATTCAAGACCAACTAAAACAGCACCCACTTTCTTCGCCAAGCGTTTTCAATTTCTTCCTGCCATCGCACATGCCCAACGGCGAAATCGCCGAAGCAAATTTAGTCGCTCCGGAGTTTCAGATCACAACCAATACCACCGTGATCGGGATCTCCAATCTCGCACAACACATGATATGGACGGACGAGATCGGTGGTGTTCAATCACCGCCCTTTGGCGAGATGTCCGTTAACTTGCACGAGTACAGTCTACTCGCCACAGATGTTCAAGGATTGATCGATCGGCTCGACATGGTGCTGACGTACGGCACCTTGAGTGAGGCAACTCGAAATGCAATCGGTGCTACCCTCGTCACGATCGCAGACCCCATGGAACGTGCAAAGTGGGCTATTTATCTCTTCCTAGTTTCTCCTGACTTTGCGGTGATGCTCTGATGGTTAGTCGTCGCTCGTTTCTTGGTCACGGCTGCTCACTTGGCGTTGCGGCTACGACACTCACGTCGACCATGGCCACCCTAGGTTTTGCGCGCCAGGCGACGGCGCAACAATCCTTTTCCGATTACAAGGCCTTGGTATGCGTTTGCCTAAATGGAGGCAACGATTCGTACAATATGCTGGTTCCCGTCGATTCCGACCAGCACACTGAGTACGAGTCCATCCGTACTGACTTGGCGTTGGAACAGTCATCCCTGCTCACACTACCGGGATCGTCGAACAACGGTCGTTCATACGGATTGCACCCAAACATGTCCGAAATCGTTGATCTCTATGGCGATAGCGACATCGCTTTTATCGCCAACGTCGGTACGTTAATCGATTACGTTGACGCCGCTGCTGTTGAAGCGGGAGCACGCGTTCCTCTTGGAATTGGTTCGCATAATGACCAAATTGCTCAGTGGCAAACAGCACGGCCCGACAAGCGCGTACCCGAAGGCTGGGGCGGACGGCTCGCAGATTTAATGCACGGGGTGAATGCCGACAACGGCATTTCCATGAATATCTCACTTGCTGGAACCAACACTTTTCAGACCGGCAAACGTACGTCCGAATACGCCATTAATCGTGATGGTGACGGGGCACGTCGGATCTGGGGTTACGAGGGGGAATGGAAGAAAACCATCATCGACCGCTTGTTCGAGGCGGACCACGACCATCCATTTCGACGGGAATATAGGCGCCGTCTCGTCGGCGCTATCGACACCGGCGAGCGCTTCATTGAGGCCATTCGGAACGGAACACCGGTTGATACGGCCTTCTCCGACGGCCGTTTTTCCGCGGGCTTGCGGCAGATTGCGCGGGTTATTGCAGCGCGAGAGCAATTTGGGGCAAGTCGACAGACCTTCTTTATCAACGTATGGGGTTGGGACCACCACGATGAGGTCCTCGACAACCACGTCAGAATGCTCCCGGAGATTAGCCTCGGGCTTGCTGAATTCAAATCGGCGTTAATGGCACTCGGTGTGTTCGATCAAGTGTCAACGTTCACGATTTCGGACTTCGGTCGAACGCTGACCACCAACGGCAAGGGCTCCGACCACGGCTGGGGCGGCCACCAAATGGTGATGGGGGGTGCGGTTCGGGGCGGCCAAATCTATGGCGATTACCCAACACTGTCCGCTACCAGTCCGCTCGACGTTGGCCGCGGTGTTTACGTCCCAACCACGGCGGTGGACCAATATTTCGCCGAACTTGCGCTTTGGTTCGGTGTCAGCCAAACGGATCTCCCACTGGTACTACCCAACGTGCGGCGTTTTTATTCCGCCTCGGAATCTTCGCCACCACTCGGTTTTCTAGCCTAACGGCCCCTAGAGTTTCTTTCTTGGTTCGTCTGACCATGATGTAGTGCCAACTTTGCCTTCTGCTGAAAGCTGGCATAGTTAGGGTCGTATCGTGACGATGATCTCGGACGACATGGATCGTACGCTTTACAAGTTATTACTTACCCTAACCATCATGGGCGGAACCGTTGTTTACGCCGTCGACGGTGATGGAGACGGCATTAACGACCCAGCTGACAACTGCGTCACAGTCGCCAACACTGATCAACTGGACACCGATGCTGACGGTTTCGGCGACGTCTGTGACGTGGACGATGACGACGACGACGTCTCGGACGAACAAGAAGCCAACGACGGTACCGATCCCCTAGATCAATACTCGTGCAACGGTTGCTTCGACTTCGACATAGACATCGACGACGAAACCAGCGCCTTAACCGATGGGCTCTTGGTCCTTCGACACCTATTTGGCTTTAGCGGAACCACACTCGTCGATGGCACTGTCACCACGTCAGCAGCAAGAACAGGAGCATCCGCAATAGCCTCCTACCTAGCGACACACGCGGCACAACTTGATATCGATGGCGACAATACGACTGAAGCACTCACCGATGGGTTGCTACTACTCCGATATCTTTTTGGTTTTGAGGGAGCGACGTTGATCGACGGGGCTGTTGGTGTTGGTGCGGCCCGTACCATGGCCGACGAGATCGCGTCATACATAGGTTCACGCGTTAATACGGGTTCAAACGTAACAACAAACACCTTCTCGCAAGCGCAGATTCAGGTTTTTACGCCCTCGTGTGCGTCCGTCAATTGTCACAGGGGCAGTTCGAGTCAATACGGTCTGGATCTTTCAAATGGCCTCGCTTATGCAAATCTAGTGAACGTCCCGAGTGGGCAGGCGCCGACGCTCAATCTCGTCACACGCGGCAACCCGAACCAAAGTTACTTGGTTCAAAAGATTGAGGGGACTGCCGAAATTGGCGATCAGATGCCGCTCAATGGACAACCGCTGAACACCGATTTGCAGCAGCTTTTGCGCAATTGGATCGCCGAAGGGGCAAAAAATAACTAGCGCCTGGCGGGTAGCGAAACCGCGAGCCATCTTTGGTCCTATGGCCAGCGAGAACTCGACTCTTTAAAATTCTTGTTCTCCCGTACTCGGATTAAGCATGCAAAAACATCGGAAGTTGAGCCGGCGAGAATTCGTCAAGGCAAGCACCGCAACAATCGCGACGATTCCATTATTGTCGATTCTTGGCCAACGGGCATGGTCCGCCGAACGAATCTCTGAGTCGCACCCTACCGCAGTTGCGCTTGGCTACGTGCACGACGGAGAGAAAGTCGATGCCTCTCAGAACCCGACATTTAAAGCGGATCAACGTTGCGATAACTGCGTGCAATACGTTGCGACCGGCGGCGGATGGGGGACTTGCAATATTTTCCCTGGATTCGAAGTGGCAGGCCCTGGATGGTGCAAGGTCTGGGTTGTTAAAGCCTAAACGAGTCTTCAGTTAGCGAGCTCGCGCGCTGATACGGGCACTGCTTCGTCATATGCGCCTTCCACGAAATATTCGATCCGCGTCGACCGAGTGTAATCCGATTCAATCGACATCAATCCGACCAATACCAGCAAGAGGATGGGGGGCACAAGAACCACACTGATCAGAGCAAATCGCTCCCATCGCATGTGCATAAACACGCCGACAATGAACCCTGCTTTGAGCACCATGAATAGCAAGATCAGCGTCCAGCGCCAGAATCCGCGATCAATGAAGTCGGTCGAATAGGAGAGCGCACTGACCAAAAACAATAGTCCCCACACGACCAAATAGATGCGGATCGGGTGCTGCTGACCGGGTTCTTTTGTCCTCACGACGTTTGAATTACCTGCCTTACCACAAATAAAACAAAGCGAAAATAAACACCCAAACTAAGTCAACAAAGTGCCAGTACAACCCCGTAATTTCAACGATCTCAAAATTGCTTTCATCGTACGTCCCTCGTCGAATACGAAATGCGATAGTCAATAAGTAGATAACGCCCACTGATACATGCAAGCCATGGAACCCCGTCACCATGAAGAAGACGGCCCCAAACTGTGGGGCGCCGAAGGGGTTAGTCCAGGGACGGACGCCTTCGTCCAGAATGAGTTTCGACCATTCGAAAGCTTGCATCCCGACGAACGTCGCACCCAGCAAAGCCGTCACCAAGATCAGGTTTGTGGCTGCTCCCTTACGACGCTGGTAGCCCATATTGACCGCCATCGCCATCGTGCCGCTGGAAGAAATTAGGACGAACGTCATGATAGCAATGAGCAACAACGGGACCGATACGCCAAAGACATGTAACGCGAACACTTCGCTTGGGTTAGGCCAAGGCTCGACCGTACTCATCCGTACGGACATGTAACCGACGAGGAAACAGGTGAATATGAACGTATCGGACAACAAGAACACCCACATCATTGCCTTACCCCATGGAACGCCCTTAAGGGTGGTGATGTCGGAGCCCCAGTCGTCTGAGAAGGTCGTAAATAAGGTCTCGCGGGCTTCTGAGATCGTTTTCATCGGCTCACGTTCGTCGCCGAGCACGCGTGTCATGGCTTGCGCTCAACATTTTGTGGAACAAAGTCTTGTTCCTCGCCAGGAACGCTGTAGTCATAGGCCCATCGATGTACGACTGGGAGTGTATCGCCCCAATTTCCGTGATTAGGTGGCGTTTTCGGCGTTTGCCATTCGAGAGTCGTCGCGTCCCATGGATTAGAACCTGCCGGTTTCCCTCGAAAATAACTGGCGATTAAGTTGTATACAAAAACGAATTGCATGAGACCCACAACCAGCGCAGCGATGGTAATAAATTCATTCAACGTCGCCGCTGATTCAGGATAGAAATCGGACCCCACTCCCATCGCATAATAACGGCGCGGCACACCCATGAAGCCCAGATAGTGCATCGGATAGTAAATGGCGTAAGTACCGAGAAACGTCACCCAGAAGTGCAAATGCCCGAGGGTATTATTCAGCAGTCTTCCGGTCAGTTTCGGGTACCAATGATAAATACCACCGAAAATCACCAAAATGGGGGCGACGCCCATCACCATGTGAAAATGGGCTACAACGAAATAAGTGTCCGACAACGGCACATCAATGATCACGTTTCCCAAAAAGAGACCCGAGAGACCGCCCACCACAAAGGTCAGGATGAAAGCCAACGCGAACAGCATAGGTATGGTTAGCTTGATGTTTGCTTTCCATAACGTCAGGACCCAGTTGTAGACTTTAATCGCCGTCGGCACGGCGATGATCAGTGTGGTTGTGGCAAAGAAAAAGCCGAAGTAAGGATGCATTCCAGCGACGTACATGTGATGGGCCCACACCACAAACGATAGTGCTCCGATCGCAATAAGCGCCCAAACCATCATTCGATACCCAAAAATGTTCTTTCGCGAGTGAACGGAAATCAATTCCGACACCACGCCAAACACAGGCAACGCCACAATGTAGACCTCGGGATGGCCAAAAAACCAAAAAAGGTGCTGAAAGAGCAACGGGCTGCCACCGCTATGTTCCAACGGTTGACCGAACGACACGATGGCAGGCATGAAGAAGCTGGTCCCAACCAATTTATCCAGCAGCATCATGACGGCGCTGACAAAAAGAGCCGGAAACGCGAACAGGCCAAGAATGGTCGCCATCATAATGCCCCAGACGGTTAATGGCATACGCATAAGCGTCATGCCCCGAGTACGCGCCTGCAGAATCGTGGTGAGGTAGTTCAATCCGCCCATGGTGAACGCGACAACGAAAATAATGAGCGACAGAAGCATGGTGACGATTCCCCAGTCGACACCTGGCGTCCCCGGAAGAATGGCTTGCGGCGGATACAGCGTCCATCCGGCTCCGGTCGGTCCTCCGGGCACGAAGTAACTGGCCATCAACACAACGACCGATAGCAAGTAGACGTGATAACTCAGCATGTTAACGAATGGGAAAACCATATCGCGGGCACCAAGCATGAGCGGAACACAAAAGTTACCGAAGGCACCGAGTAAGAACGCGGTGAGTAGAAAGATCACCATGATCATGCCGTGCATCGTCACGGCCTGGTAATAAATATCTGGGGTGATGAACGGCAACAATCCTGGGAAGCCTATCTGTATTCGCATCAATCCAGAAAGCACCAACGCCACCAAGCCGACCGCGATCGCTGTGACTCCGTATTGAACAGCAATCACTTTGTGATCCTGGCTAAACCAGTAACGCGTGATCCAACTCCGCGGATGGTGCAAACCCATGGTTTCTTGATACGGGACTTCTGTTTCCGACATGCCTACCTCTTTCGCGATACGGCGAGGCGTTCGACCGCGTACGCGATCATTGCCTCGAACTCGTCGTCTGTAAACTGGTAAGGCGACATCACAGGGGCAAAACCCTCAACAATCTTTGCATTCGGGTATTCGATCGGTTCCCGCCACGCCGCCTTCCGTCGATCGTACAAACGCGAGCAGGGCTTGTATGTCACTTTCCGGTAGGTCGTACGACAGCATGACGGGCGCGAATCCGTCAACGATCTTTACCGACGGGTTGATGATCGACTCGCGCACGTATGCCTCGTCGACCGTAACCACGGACCCGTCTACTAGCCTCTCGGAGCGCCCCCAGAGTCCCTGCCAGGTCGGGCCCACCACCTGACTGCCATCCAACGAATGACACGCCAAGCACCCATTCGTCTCAGCAACATTGCGACCTGTTGTAATGTCCCGACTCGACGGTCTAGACCCTGCGATCATCTCGGCGTACGTCGGTTGCGATTGCAGCCATAGTTCATATTCCTTCGGACGATCCACATGCACCACTCCACGCATCAGGTAGTGACTCGAACCACAGTATTCAGCACAAAGAATCTCGAATTCGCCAAGTTTTGTCGGTGTGAACCAGAAATAGGTAACCATTCCCGGAACCAAATCCATTTTTGCGCGAAATTGCGGCACAAAAAAATCATGGAGTACGTCTTTCGAACGCAACAGTGCTTTCACCGGCACATTCACCGGAATATGAATCTCGGCCGACTGGATGAGAACGTCATCCAAACCGTTAGGATCGTCGTCGTTGAGACCAAAAGGATTCCGCGTACTGATATTGCCAATGTCGGTGGTGCCTAATTTCCCGTCTGTTCCCGGTAAGCGATACCGCCAACGCCACTGTTCACCGAATACTTCCATTTCGGTCGCGTCGGCTGGAACTCGAATGAATTCGTCCCACACGAATAACCCAGGGCCTAGCATGGCAACGACACCCAGCGTTGTACCGACGGTTAACCAGAGTTCCAACCGTGTATTTTCCGGTTCGTATTGTGCTCTTGCCCCTTGCCGAAATCGGTATTTATAGACTGAAAAGACAAGCAGTAGTCCTACCAAGATAAAGACCACGCCGCATACCCAAAACGTAAGGAGCACGGTGTCGTCAATACTTCCCCAATTCGACGCGACTTCGCCAAACCACCAAGGGGTCAAAAAATTGAACGCCACGGAACCGACCACAACGACCAGCAGGGCAGCGGCTACCCACATAGCACTATGCTCAACTTCAAAATGATTTTTTTCCGGCGAAGGCAGGCATGGATATTCCTGGATTAAAGATCGGGTCGTTCAAGACCATACCGATTATTTATCAGAGCCACGATCAACGCACGTTTTGGGGAGGTGTGGGAAGACCCAATTTGGCGAGACAACACATTAACCAGACCGACCCACCAATGTCATTGAATTGAAACACCAGTCCTTTATGGTAGGCGATTGTTAAGCCGTAGTGTTTTGAATGTATTAATCGTTACGCCACCCAATTCGAGCCCATCCTCAACGACTATTTCCTATGACCAATCCCGTTAGACTATTCGCGGAATTCCTCGGCACACTTTTCTTGCTCACTACCGTAGTGGGATCTGGTGTTATGGCGGAAAGCCTAGCCGGCGGCAATGTCGCGCTCGCTCTGCTCGGTAATACTCTTGCCACGGGAGCGATGCTGGCCGTTCTTATCACCATTTTCGGTCCTTTATCTGGAGCCCACTTCAATCCCGCCGTCACGCTTGCGTTTGTTCTTCGCGACGAAATTTCGCGAGGGGAAGCCTCTCTCTTCGTCGTCGTTCAAATACTGGGCGGTATCTTGGGAACCTGGCTAGCACATGCCATGTTCGAAATCGATTGGCTTCAGTTCTCAACGCACGCGCGAACCGGCCCCGCGCAATGGCTCGCCGAAGTGGTGGCCACGTTCGGCCTCGTCATGACGATCCTCGGAACACTTCGCGCGCGGCCATCGGCGGTTGCGCCCATGGTGGGACTGTATATCGCCGCCGCGTATTGGTTTACCGCGTCCACGTCTTTTGCAAACCCAGCGGTGACGATCGCCCGCTCCTTAACCGACACCTTCTCAGGGATCATACCCGCACACGTGCCAGCATTTATCGCAGCGCAGCTCGTTGGAGCAGCATTGGCGACATGGGTCTTCCGTCTTATCGACAGGCGTCTTGCGGCCGAGATCGATTCCGGCGATAACTCTTAGGTCGAGCGAAAACCTCGTCGGGGGTCGCCGCCGCGCCAGCGCTGTTCAAATTCTTCGGTGGTGTTAACTCGCGGGTAAGGAACCTTTGGTATAGGCACCCCGAGCGCGTTGCATAACGGTTCCCAGCCTTCGGCCGAATCAAAGACGATCAAACGCTCTTTCGGGACCTCCTTATATATTCGATCGATATTTTTCTGATAGGCCGCGAGTACCGTGGTCTTGTCGTCTAAATCGCCGCCAAACGTACCATCCACGATAATGTCCTTAGCCATTTCGATCCGTTCGCGGCGCGCCGGTTCATCAGAAAGCATCCCCTCTTTCATGGCTTTGAAGATCGTATTCGACGCACTTCGGTACCAACTTTCGGCATCGCGCGTCGTGAGAAGCAGCTTTGCATCGGGGTAATAGTTCATGAGGCGTGGCCAGAATGCGACTGAAGGCCAATCCACGGTGGCTCGATATCCATGAAAAATAACTTCCCAAGGATCTTCTCCTTTCCAAGCATTAATCCATAAAGCCGAGTGCTCAGGGTGCGCGACCACTTCCGACATGTGGTAGCAATCCGCGTAGCCTATTGTCTCCAGCGCGTGTTTCAACGACAACGTCCCGGTACGTCCATACCCGACCCCAATGATGTCTAGCGGCATATCAAAAAGCTCCCATAGACTGCGGTTATTTGATCAAAATCCATCCTTGGGCGTATCGAAGGTCTGCGATTCATCTGTCACCGTTATTGAATGCGGCGTTCTCGACAGTCGAAAAAGAGGAATGGTTCTCGAGGAAAGACGCTCCTGGTATAAGGCGTAGTTGGGATACGTAGACACAGCACTTCTCCACGCCGCTGCGTACGCGGAACAGTGCAATTCAGTCACCTCATAACGCTCCCGTCGACCCTTAATTAAACAAGTCACCGAACGATTTGCTCTTAGGTTTTTGCACCATGCGGGTTCTCGCTCTGACCCTCCGTTTGACCCGACGACGATCAAGCCCACATTGGTATCGACGTATAGCAACGGTATTCGCCGCAGTGTTTTGCTCCGAGCGCCAAGGACTTCAAGAAGCAGCATTGGGATCACGAACGATAGGCGTATGCGACCGCCCGACCAGCGCATTAGCGGTCTATCGACGACCGTCGCGACGACCTTAAAGAACCTACTCGTCCTTGGGTTCTTCAATATGCCGAGCAGCGTTTTGGGTACCTTCAACGAACGGTATCCTGCAAGACTCGAACACTAGAATAAGGCGTTCTGCCTCAACCGCTCAATGCGCATTCGCTGATCCATCTCCTCGCTTCTGTCACGAACTCGCTGAGCGAATCCGATTGATGGTATGACTTTTCCGTGCGTCCGCTTATCATCAGAAGAGTCCCCGTTGTAAATTACCAGCCCACATGAAGCGAATACTTGGACTCGGTTTTCTAACGTCGGTGCTCGCCTTGCCAACGGCCGGTGCAGACGAATTGGAAGAGGTTATCGTCCGTGCCGAGGCTTCCGTCGTAGCGTCGACTAAAACCGTCGGTAGCGGCTCCACCATAAACGCTAAAACTCTGGAACTCGTGCGCGCCAACCATGTCCACGAAGCACTTGTCCGGATCCCAGGTGTGTGGGTGTCTCGAGGCTCTGGACAAGAACACCTGACCGCAATTCGATCCGGAGTTCTCACAGGCCCCGGCGCTTGCGGCGGATTCCTCTTCTTGGAAGACGGTATTCCGATCAGGCCCGCCGGATTCTGCAACGTCAACAACCTATTCGAGATCAACAGTGAACAGGCATCGGCGCTCGAAGTTGTCCGCGGACCGGCGAGTGCACGATTCGGCGGCAACGCGCTGCATGGCGTGATTAACTCAATTTCTTTCACCCGCAATGAATCGACCCAAGCCGCAATCGAAGTCGGATCGTACGACTACCTACAAGGTCGTTTATCCGCGGGTTCAGACCGCTTTCAGCTTAACGCAAATGGAAGCCGAAGCAATGGTTACCGCGACGACACTGGGTATGACCAATATAAAGTCACCTCCAACCTGTCGACCAACGCGGGGAGTTGGAAAGCCATCCATACGCTCTCCGCATCCCGCTTAAACCAAGAAACAGGGGGTTACGTAAAAGGCGAGCTCGCGTACGAAGATACGACGATACGACGCACCAACCCCAACCCCGAGGCCTACCGTGATGCAGCTTCATTGAGGATCGCGAGCCACTGGAATCTCGAGCAGAGCGAACGAGAGTGGTCAGTGGCTCCTTATCTACGCCGCTCGGATATGGAATTTCGACAGCATTTCCTCCCTGGAAAACCTTTAGAGAACAATGATCAAACAAGTTTCGGTGTCCTCGCCCGCGTGAAAGGCTCCTCCACGAATATCCGCTGGATGGCAGGTGCTCACGTCGAGACGATGCGTGGCGCGCTGTCAGAACAACAGGATCAACCGACCACCGGATCCGCCTATTTGGTCGGGACCCGACCCGAGGGCACGCACTACGACTACGAGATATCGAGTTTCTTGATGGCAGCTTTTTATGACCTTGGTTGGGAGATTGCTGAAAACGTCGAACTCATTCACAGCATGCGATTGGAGCGTCTTAACTACGATTACGATAATCGGCACCTCGATGGAAACAGTCGCGATGACGGCAGCGCATGCGGATTTGGGGGTTGTCTGTACACCCGTCCGGCTGATCGTGAAGACGATTTCACGGACGTCGCCGGCCGCATTGGCATCCGTTGGGAGGCCAACCCGAGGTTAAAACTCTACGCCCTGACCGGAATCGGTTTCAGACCACCGCAAGCGACCGAACTTTATCGCCTTCAGAGCGGCCAAACCGTTACAAGTCTAACGACTGAGTCACTACGCTCTCTCGAAATCGGGGTCAACGCAACAAAAGGTCGACTCGATGTTGATGTCAGCACCTATCTCGAACGCACTAACAACCTGATCTTCCGCGACGCAGACGGTTACAACGTCAGCGATGGGAAAACGCGATCCAGCGGCATCGAAACGGATCTCGCGTTTCACCCGAACGAC
>DCBA01000051.1:0-3261 GCA_002313255.1 Gammaproteobacteria bacterium UBA1119
GGGCCTAATCGTCGCACCGAGTATTTCTTTGGCTTTTTTACAATCGTTCAGCACGTTGGACTCTATAGTGATCGTCTTTCCAGCACTGGTGACGGTGGCGGGTTCTCCCAATTTGAACGACGGAAAGTTCTCGTTAATAACCGCAGCAACGTCGGTTCCAAATCGAAGTGCAGAACGGCCGCCACTACCATGCATCACGTAACGATTCCCGCCGTGAGAGCCTTGGTGGTCGACGGCTGATTCCGCGGCTAGGCGATGCGCTTTAACCAAATCCCTTACGTCGATAATGTTGTAATACATATCGTATTTAGAGGGCCAGGATGGCTCGAGCCCCCCAGCGAGCCGCCCTATCTGTTCGATCCATTGGCCCACCTGGGCCTTAAACAAGATCGGACCACAGATCATGGCCGGATTCATTGTGATCGCGTCCCATACTCCAACACTCGCATCGGCTGCAGCGTTAATAAAGTGTTCGGTGTCCACTTTACTCTTGGCGTAGGAATTTCGGGGATGGTCCCAGTGCTCGAGGCTAACCTCGTCGGAGGCCCAATCGGCTTCAGTCCACTCGTAACCTTTCGGAAGCGATGCTCCCTTAGCGCCAGAAACGGCCGCCATCGAACTAGTGTAGATCATCCGCTTCACGGATCCACTGGCATTAATAGCGTCAATGACGTTTTGGGTGCCGACCATACCGCCGTCGTAAACATCCTGCGCTACATCTCCACTTCCCAGCGGTTGAGATTTCCCGTCGGCCGAATTTCCGAGCACGGCAGCGACATGGAAGACGCCTGCACATTCCTTGAATGCGTCATCGTACGAGCCTCGAGTAAACAAATCGCATCCGTCAATAACATCGACATTTTCCAGTCGACTCAGATAATCCATACTGTCCTTACCGCGCCACGAACTTGCGTCACGGATACAGGCTCTAACGCGATAGCCATGATGAACCAACTCGCGAACCATGTGTCCGCCAGTGAATCCAGAGCAACCTGTCACGGCCACCGGTCCGTCTTTGGGAGATATTGATGACATCACAAAGTCCCGCGAAAAATCCCATTAGATGGTGATCGCGTGAACCACGCAAGCATCATCGTTCGAATACCACCCTAAGTCTATTTATTGGGCAATAAGACTCGTTAGCCTCCTAAACGCCAACTCCGCCACATATTGTTGCCGGCGGGCTTGTCCGCCCGAAAGAGCTTCGCGTCTTTGAACCATTCGAACTGATTGACGTCTTTGTGTTCTTCATCCGACAGAACCGGCTGGTTCTGCATGAAATCGGCAAACAATGCCCACCGGATATCGGCACCAAGATGAATGCCAACAGAATGCACAGTGCGTCCGTGCCAAAAGACGACACTGCCTTTTTCCGCCACGATCTCGTATGGCTCGATTGTTTCCGCAACCTCTTTCAACGTATTTCTAAACGAGCTAAGCGGAGACCAATTCGCTTCGTACTGATGCGCTCGAAACATACTTTTGTGGCTCCCAGGATAAAGCGTAAAGCCTCCATTACGTGGATTGACGTCCTCCAGATATCCACACGCATTCAACTGCTGGCATACCTGATCGGTGTGCGGACCGAGGAAGCGCCCTTGGTCCTCCAACTCATCAGATACGGACTCGCTTGGGAATACGATGTACACACCGCGGATTCGCGTACTGGCACGCAAGTCACCACTTAGGATGGTCTTCGCGACTTCTCGTACACGAGGATCGTTCGGCAAGAGATCTAGTACGTATTTTTTGCTGCCAAGATCATGGAGCTTGACGACCCGCCCCATGTGTTCAATCGGATGCCGCCCCTGAAACGGACCGTCAACTGGGTGGGGGGACATGTCGGCCCACTCGGGATCGTTCCACGTCTGTTTGTCGTCGCGAGACAGCGTCCATGTAGAACCGGGTTTCACTGGCACCTTGGCGAGCAAATGCGCCCATATCCGGTCGAGCGCGAGCTCGAGTTTATCCGGATCAAGCAGCGCTTTCTTTACGAGGAAGCCGTATTCACAGAAGAATTCCATTTCAGCTTCCGACACCACTTCGTCAGATTTGGTGAGATCAGGCATTTCAAAAACGACGCTTGGTCTTTGCATACCTATTCCGCTAGTTCACTAACGCGTTGCCGCTCTGGTCTAGCACCCGCGCTTTGAGCGCCGACCAGTCGCCGGTCCATGAGTCACGTGTTGGCGTAGGAAGCGATCCGTCGTAATTAATAGCGAGACCGCGCTCTATGGCGCTAAGCGATCGCTCATAACGCGCCGACTGTCGATAGAGTTCCGCAAGGCTATATAACGCAACGGACTCAAGCGCCTCTGGAATGTTATTGCTCTGTGCAGCGACGATTTCGAAATAGTTAATCGCCTGTATGTTATCTCCCTTTAGTGCAGCCACCTGTCCCAGCCGATCGTATATTTGGGCTAGGTCATGTGGTCGATAACCGGGGCCATCGAACCCGCCATCGTAGATACGCTCACGTGTGTCGAGTGATCCGTTGAGTACGGCGATCGCCTCTTCGAGCTCGTTTGTGTCAATAAGCGTTTGCGATTTAGCCAGCGCTTGCGGCGTGAGATAAAACAGCGGGCGAATACGTCGTATCGTTGTCGTCTCGGTATCCAATGTCTCGGCGTCTGCATCTATCTTGGACCACTCGTCCCACGCAATTTTGTGCGCCTGGATCCACAATTCTCGGGGCGTGCGACCATACTGTTTACTTAGTTGAATGGCTTTCGAAAGGCTCACGTGTGCGGTGCACCAATCCTTCGTTTGGATCGCAGCAATGCCAAGCTCTGCGTATGCTTTGTAGACAAGCCCAGCAGAGCGTGGTGCTTGCGATGAGAGAACAGCCGCGAGCGCGTGCTTGAGCTCAATCAAGCTCTGCGACCAGAGTTCTTTTTCCGCGTACAGCGAGCCGAGGAGGCTTCCAGCTAAATATCGAAGTTTTCGGGCGGCGAGATCGCCGCGAATGGGTTCGTACAAAGCCTGGCTCTGTCGAACGGTCTCGATGGCATCATCAAGAAGTCCCATTTTGTCTTCCGTTTGCGCTCGGAGATACAAGTACCCGGCGCCATCCACATCACCTCTCGATCTCGCTATTCGGCGATCCAGGTAACGAATGGCTTTCTCGAATTCACCTTGCATTTGCCAGTCCGCGATTTTTAACCGGACGTTGTCACTTCGAAAAGACAGTGGATCATGCGGTGTCATAAACCATTTAACACGATCCCTAACGCCTATCGTAGAGATCGGACGTCCCGCCTT
>DCBA01000051.1:3641-6365 GCA_002313255.1 Gammaproteobacteria bacterium UBA1119
AAATCATTACGCATACCATCGCTATTCAAACTCAATGCCGACTCAATCACCGTTGCATCGGCAACCGAGCCTTGTTCAGTGACGGTGAATTCAACCAACACAAAACCCTCCGCGCCGCGCTTGAGCGCTTCACGCGGGTACCGAGGAGGATCTTTAAGTAATGCGGAGTGGGGCCGATAGCTAGGTCCCTTGAGGGAACTACCGAGTCCACATTCAGGAAAAAAAGACGCGTCCGCGGGTATTGCAACCAATACAAACCCGAGCAAGACGTTTGAGCAAAAAAGGTGCATTGGGCTGTTCTTCGACTCCGAACGTATCCTAACGCAAACGGAGGGATGAGCTGTATCCTACATATGTGTTCGTCGACACCGAATGGTTCGATTGGAACTTGAGTCTTTTGATCCCAATGCGAGCGTTGATGTGGTTACCAGAGCAATACCAATGGCTTCTTCTTATCGTGGCGTCGTTACCGAATTAAGAGAGATTCCTGCACGTTGAGGCAACAACAGAAAATACCCGGTGACGATAAAGCCGCGTTGCAAGGGTTTGGTCGGGTTACCGCAGATTCACCTCCTACATTCGATCCGGGTAGCGCGATCGACGCCGCGAACAGTTTCTTCACGACTCATGGATACGTTGTCTTAAGCGAAAGCCTTGATCAAGCCGAACTAGATCACCTCAATGAGTTTTACGATCGAACACAGGACGAGCGCCCCCGTGCGTGGGGACTCAGAAACGATCGCAAGCCACACCACCAGCAACAAGGCCTAATCTTTTCTCAACCCTTGCTCGATTATCCGGAGCTTGATCCCTATACCCAGCATCGTCGTTCGTTCCCGGTTGTGGCCCATATATTCGGTGGAGAAAAGCATGTGCGGTTCAGCGAATTCAATTTTCGCGAATCGCCAGAAAATGCCGGCATTGGAGCAATGAATTTCCATCACGATGCGGTTTCTGCCGATCGATTTACACGCAGCCCATACATGCCGTGCGATTGGCTCTGCGCGATTCATTACTTGACGGACGTTGAACCCGGGACACCAGCATTCTGTGTCGTTCCTAAAAGCAATACCTACAACTCGCTGCAAGAAGCCCTCGAAGGCCTGGATGACGCATACCTCGAGGTACCCATCTACGCGGCGGCTGGAACGTGCGTTTTATACGATACCGCCATTTATCATACGAGACTTGATGGAGATGGCGTACGCGCGCGCCGAACCTGGCATCAGTATTACGCCAGAGGAGGTTGGCTTCCCACTAACACGCGCTACGTTCGACCACCAACACCAGTACTCACGAACTGGAATCTTTTTCCCGAGCGCTTAGCGTTACACTCCGACCCCAAGACGCGACTTTTCTTTTCCCATTGGAATACTGCGCAATGTGAATGGGTTGCATCTGGTTTTGCCGACAAAATCCGCGGATCCATGCCACGAGGAAATCAATAAATCCTTTATTATTTAATTAGATATGGTGTTTTTCTAATTTTATTTATAAATTATTATTGAACGAACAGCCGATACTTTAACTTGTTCGGCAGTAACCCCTAATCCCTGTTTCAAGAAAAGCCATGCCAAAAGGGGTTAAGTACATGCTCATCAATCCGTTTTGACTTAGGATTATAAAAACCGAACGGAGACGTATATGCCAGCGCTTGATGGGATGAGGATCCTCGATATGACTCAATACGAGGCGGGGACATCCTGTACTCAAGCGCTAGCATGGATGGGCGCTGACGTCGTCAAAATTGAAGCGCCCGAGTACGGAGATCCTGGCCGCGGCGTCGGGCGGTCGGAGAACAAGGACTACTCGGCCTATTTTTGCGCCTGGAATGCCAACAAACGAAGCGTCGCCATTGATCTACGAACCGAACAGGGACGAGAGCTCCTTCTCCAGCTCGTTCCAAAATTTGATGTCTTTGTCGAGAATTACGGTCCCGGAGTGATTGAACGCCTGAACATCGACTACGCATCACTTCGCCAGATCCATCCCGGCCTTATATATGCACGGATTAAGGGGTTCGGCACCTCGGGGCCTTATGCGGGCTTCCGGAGCATGGACATGGTAGCCCAAGCTGCCGCGGGTGCTTTTTCGATCACGGGTGAAGCGGACGGACCACCGATGATGCCAGGTCCCACGACAGGTGATTCCGGGACCGGCGTGCAAACGGCCATGGCTATCCTAGCGGCTTATATACAAAAAGAACGAACCGGGCTCGGCCAGGAGATCGAAATCTCGATGCAAGAAGCGATGATTTACTACGTCAGGACCCGAGCTTTCATCGGATCGGCCTGGGGCACGCAAGCAACGGGACGTAACGGCAACGCGGGCGGTCTTCCACCCGTCAACATATACGCATGCAAACCGTTCGGACCCAACGATTATATTTACCTTATGCCAGTGACGCAGGGACATTGGGATGAGCTTTGTGCGGCGATGGACCGTGGCGATCTGCTCATCGATCCGCGTTTTGAAACCAACCGAGGGCGCGCGCAAAATGGCGGTGCTCTCTATGAGGAAATAAGTAACTGGACAGCTGAGCGAACAAAATACGAAGCAATGGAAACGATTGCTGGTGCAGGAGTCCCTTGTTCCGCATGTTTGGATACGGGCGAGTTACATCACGACAAACACTTAACATCACGCGGCTTCGTTCACGAAATGGATCTGCCAGTACACGGTACAGTCCCCATGCTCGGATTTGCTCCAAGGATGTCTCAATCA
>DCBA01000102.1:0-5808 GCA_002313255.1 Gammaproteobacteria bacterium UBA1119
TGGAGTTTAAGGAATCGGCCGCGCGAGGCGGTCCGACGGTGGATCGTCTGCTTACCAAGATTATGGGTGAAGGCTTCGGTCTTGGATGCGCGCACGGATCCATGGTCCACACGGGCGGAGGCTTGCAGGAGCTACATATTGATCAGGGCGGCATGCCTTTGCCATATCCCCCATACCCGTTCGGCTCTCTCATCATATGGTGTTACACCGATTTCGATCTTGCCAACGGTGGCACGTACATCGTCCCCGGCTCTCATAGGAATGCGAACGGTGCCACAAGCTTCCAAGACGGTTCCGATCTTCTTCAACTGGTCAATGGTGAACCCGGTTTAGTTGCTGTTTGTGCACCTTCGGGCACATGCATCCTCACCGATACACGAATCTTGCATTGCGGTGGACGACGCACGGCCCAAGGTACCCGATACGCAATGCGTTGCCACTACAACCGACATTTCATACGGCCGTTACATGAACAATCGACGGCGAATCTTCACGTCCCCGACGACGTTTACGAGAAACTTTCGGACCGGCTGAAACGAATGATGGGCATCACCGACAATAATCGAACACCCATTGGCCAGCTCTCCGTCAATGACGAGTTGGATTCGAGTTAGGTTGCAGCTCCTTTGGCGAGCCCGAGACGCTGAAAAATTTCTTCTCGAGTTTGGTGCAAGTTTTACGTTCTCGCATCACCTCTATCGGGAAAAGACGGTTGGTACTTGCCGTACACGTACGCGCCGATCCTCTCTATACGTGTCCGTTCTTCTTGTTCAAGCGGACCGGCTTCTAGCGCTGAAATTGCTTCGTCCATTTGTTCGGCGTTGGCTGGCCCACAAAGTACTACGTCTACGTTCGGGTTTGAGAGTGCGAATCGATAGCAGTCGCGAGCCGATAAGGGCGTTTCTCCCGGCGGCATTTTTTGAGAGTCGAGAAGATGACCCCAACGCGTGGCAGTGTAGGCGAGAATTGCGGGCCTCGGACGATTCGAGACGAATGGAAATACATCTCGTTCGGCACCTCGGTGCGCAGCGTTGTAACGCAACATGAACATATCGTAGGCCTGGGCGTTTTTCCCGTGTTGTTCAGTGGCAAACAACTGTTTGAGCAGAGGTCGGTTGTGCGTGCTCAACGAAAGAAAACGCACTTTGCCGCGGTCACGTAATCGCTCAAAGACTTCAAGGTAATCGTCCGTCGGTACCTCGTTACGAGCGCCGAGTAACAGATAATCGAAATGATCCAGACCCGTTCGCCGAAGAGCTATTTCGACGGACGGCACGATCAGACGCGGCGATCGTGCATACGACTGGACAGTCAGGATAAGTTCATCACGATGCTGTTTAGCTAGATGTCGTATCGCCTGCCCAAATCCCGGTCTTCGAATGGATCCCCAATAGAGATAGTTAATACCGCGTTCGAAGGCCTGCTCCACGATCCGCCGAGGTAATCCAAAGCTTGAACCAATCCCGAGGCGACTCGAGACGAGACCGCTATGTCCGAGAGGTTGTTTTTCCGTGAAATCGCTCATATTTGCGGCTTTTTTGTGTCGATTATTTTGTAGCGCAGTTATTTGAATCCGCCGAACGTCGTCATTCTGCCGTCTTGTTCGAACAAGGCGACATCTTTCAGGTCAGCTTCAAGCCACCCGAGGTGTGTCTCGATTTTGTCGAACACCAGATCACAATTTAGGAAACATCCGCCCGCTGTGAGCAGTTCGGCAATTTCGTGGTAGATGCCGCGAATACGTTCGGAGACACGGACGTTATGAATAGCAATCGATGAAACCACGGCATCGAACGAATGTTCAAATGATGCGACCCAGTTTGATTGTGATAAGTCGCTCTTGACGTAAGTAACTCGCTCATTGAAATCGCCGAGTCGCATACGAGCATGTTCATGCATGGGTTCGGAAAAATCGTGACAGACAACGCGGGCCGCCGGAAAGACTTCAAGAACGCATCGTGTGAGTTCACCGTATCCAGCTCCAACGTCTAAAACTCGGATCGCACCGTGCCGTTCTTGCGGAATTTGCTCGATCATACGAGTGAGCATCGGCCGACGGTCCCGGTCTCTCGTAACGTCCTTCTCTATCCAGTCGTTGACGTAATCGGGCGAGTGCCAGTCGTGCCTACCATGTGGATCCGAGCGATTTGCTACCACTGTGATCTCGCGGAACCACCGCGGATTATCGCGCTTCGATCTCTTCTAACAGGATGATTGTGGAACCGACCCATAGCCTCTTTTTTAACCTTTAGGGCGTTCCACAAGAGTCACCCTCGTAGATCCCGATATTGTCCAACTGCACGCTTCTCGTACTCTGTGCCATATCGAACGCGATTCGCGCAGACGTGTCGGTGTTCCCAATGGTGACCGTGTGAGAGAACTGTTTATAGCTGGCATCGATCGTGACTTCCCTTTGCCCATTCGAAATATTGGCATAGCCGTCCGCTCCCGCATCGAGGTAAGCCGTCATCATCCGGGAGCCCCCCGTGGTGCGAGCGCTATAACAAAAGGTGTACTCCTGATCTGCGACTAACCAAAGACGGTGAAAGAGCTGGACTCGCCAAGGCTGATCGGTCGAAACGGTATCGATATCGAACTGAACCATACCGTTCGTGTGCCGAACGGATCCATTGAGCAACGTGGTTCCCCAACTTTCGTCCCATTCGTCTAACGTGCCGCCGCTTTCAATCAGGTTCCCTGAACGAGGCGTTACTGGACGTAAATCTGAATACACCAACGCATCATTACTGAACAGTCCGTCGGGATTTTGTACCTGCACCAGGTACATGCCTCCTGCATCAGGGATTTGCTCTGTTTCGACTAGAACGATTTCGTCATCGCAGTTGGGTAGGGTGCCCGATTCACACCGGATTTGACCCTCAACTCGTTGTCCATCAACAAACACCCGGGCGCCTGAGCGAACGTGGCGACCCCTCATTCGTAGCGTCCGTGCGTCGCTTAAGAAGGCGACTTCGACGGATCCTGTTTGTTCTTGAATAGGTGTGTCGTGCCAAAGTGCAGGTTGGGGATAGTTATAGTCTACATAAGGTCCTAAACGACCGGTGAGGGTCAGTACCATTGCGCCACCTGCAGCATCCGCAATGAGCTCCTCTCGGGAAAACGATTCGGGGTTGCCGCTGTCTCTGACGACATAGCTACCGTTCACGTAGCCCAACTTGAGAGGTGTGCTGGAATCACCATTCACTTGAACGCCCTCGGCTTGCAGCACGATACTTCCTTCCATCGCGGCTCTTTCGAGGTAATCGAGCATCGTCCCCGTTTCGCTCAAATTCGCCGACGCTGAATTTAGAGTGACCTGTCGACCGAATGCGCCAGAGAAGCCTGTGCTGCCTTGGACGACCATTTCCCATATCTGGGGTGTTGCTCCCGCAAGGATCCACATATCGCGTTCTGGGAAGCTGTCGTCCATTCCGACGAGGTTCATCAAATCAATGATGTTGAGACGCGCTTGTGGTGTCACCATCCAGCGGTCGTAAGCACCGCGCCACGTAGGCGCATCCATTCCGGTGCCCCCCGTGTTCGTGCTGACAAGGAAGGGCATCTTATGGCAGTTGCCACAATCCTTGACAAAGTTGAACTCGAAAAATCCGTCTTTAGCTTGTTGCGTCACTTGGTTCGTGATCGGCCGTGTTTGCGAAGGCGGGAAAGGAACGCTAAACAAAAATTTAGCCATGGCGTCGCGCCGTTCGCCACTTAATAGGCCGAGCTTACCCTCATCGTTTTCGGGACAATTCGTTACGTCGCACATCGTTGTCGCCAGCGAGGCGTCGACTAAGAACCGGGTACAACTTGTGGAATCGCTGAGCGAACAATTCGGTTCGACTTCACTGTTAATGTTCTGCGTATTGTTGCCGCCGAACGGATCGCCGGGAATTCCATCCCAGTGGTAGGGGGCTGTGTCACGCAAGCCGCGAATAGGCATCGTGAGTCTAGGCGGAATTTGGGTGCAGCCATCCACATTGCAAATTGGCGTTTGCAACACCCAAATCAGTTGGTCGGTTCCGCCATCGGGATGGCAGCTCTCACAGGAGAACGTACCGGTACTTGAAGCATTGGCATCGTTGAACGCGATGCGACCCTTCTTGACCTCTGGATCCGTCGGGTCGTTCATCGTAATGGTCGTCTTTAGTGTGGGGTTGTCGAGCGAGGTGAGATCGACCACGGATACCGTGTTACCCACGGTATTTAAGACCCAGCCTTGCGTGGGTTTACCGTCTCCATCTGCCAATAGCGCCACACCGCGAGGAACCGAACCGACGGTGGTACGACCGAGCACTTCGCCCGTATTTGCATCCATCGTAAAGAGTTTGTCCGAGCTTGCCGCTGTGACGATAAGCGTCGAATCGTCCTCGCTCACTTGGATGCCGAAGGGCGTCGCTAGCCCCATGTCGGCTTCGGGATGGCTGGGAGGTAGGGGTTCGAGGTCGTAGAAGACGGATTCGCTGCAGCTAAGCCCTTGACAATCAACCATCGTGACTTGGTTCAAAAAGGCTCGGTTTTCCATCTCCTCGAGCCCATCTTTTTCAGTCCCAGCGCGACCGTTTGCCGTATTTCTCGCGTCAGTCTGGCTTACGAAAACGCGTCCACCGCTGTCAACGGCGATGCCGTATAAAAGCGTGCCCACCGTGTCGACGACTTCGAGGAGGGTGTCGTTCTCGGTGTTGAAAATGTACAGATCTCGATCCGGTAACAACGGATTCTTAATAATGTCGGCATCATAGTTAACGGAGAGGACATTGTTGTTCGAAAACACGTGTTCAACAGCGTCAAAGGTGCATATATCGCCATCGATTTTTTCGGAGGTACAGCCTGACAATTGGCTTTGGTTATTCGATTCGAAGGGGATAACGAACAGTCGATTGCCACGTACCGTAATCGCGCGCGGATCTTGCGCGCGAATGGGTAAGTGGCCTGTGACCGAATAAGACTCTCCACTGACAATTGCAATTTGATTTGAGGGTGATAGAGCAACGTACGCCTTGGTATTACTTGCAAACGCAATTCCGACTGGTTCGTCGAATCGCGTGGATAACGTTGCCGCATCGATGTCTTGAATAGTGGCAATAACTTGATGAAACGTCGCGCTGTCGGGATCAGTGTCGATCACACTGATTGAGTCTGATACGTGATTAGCGACCCAGACCTCGTTGCCGTCGGGCCTCACGGCTAGGCCGACAGGGTCGATGCCAACGTTGATTCTCGCGACCACCTGCTCACTGGCAATGGCAACGACGTCAACCGTATCCGACGGCGTGTTGGTTACATAAACGTACGATCCATTGATGACAATTGGATTCGCATGCGGACTGGCAAATATGGGATGTCCGACATTGCTGCTCGCGGTTGCATCATTAACAGCGCCGGCGAGAATCCAATCTCGAAAAAGATCGATCAGATCGGAAGATAGAGCGGTCCCGCCAAACGGCATCTGAGCACCACTACTTGCCAGACCTTCGAGCTTCTGTATCAGGTAGCTGTTATCGGGATCGCCGGGCTCGATGCGGTTAAGAATCGAATCTTGAGTGCTCGATACATTAACTAACTGTGCGTAGGCGTTAGGTCCTTCTAAGGAGAGACTGGCCCTCGATGTCGCCAGATCGTGGCATCCCGATACGGCACAATTGTTGTCAAATATCGTTTGAATTTCTGAGAAGGTGGTGTCTTGTACGATGACGCTTGTATCGATGGTGCTTGATGTCGTGACGGTTGTGTCGGTCGAATCACTGGTGTCTGTTGTACCTGACGTATCGGTACTATCAGAAGTATCTGTGGTGGCGGAGCTATCTG